>CAZZZR010000178.1:0-5679 GCA_964658605.1 uncultured Caulobacter sp.
GGGCGTCGGGACGCGGGGCGTCCCTCCAATCAAGTTCGACCCCTCCGGAGGGTCGAACACAGGGCTATGGGCTAGAAAAAGGAAGAGCAGCGCTCGGCCAAGCGTATTAGCCGGATGTGGGGATGCCGCAGCCCAGGCGACCGGAGAAGTCATGGCAACCACCGAACGCCTGTCGCTCGCCGCCGCCCGCCGGATCGCCCTCGCGGCGCAGGGCTTCGCCGAGCTTCGCCCCGCCACGCTCGACCGACGCGCGCTGAACCGCGCGCTCGGCCGCACGCAGCTGTTCCAGATCGACAGCGTGAACGTGGTGGCGCGCGCCCACTACCTGCCCGCCTTCTCGCGGCTGGGCGCCTATCCGCAGGCGGTGCTGGAGGAGGCCGCCTGGGGCCGGCGGTCCAGGCGCACCCTGTTTGAATACTGGGCGCACGAGGCCTCGCTCCTGCCGGTGGAGCTGCAGCCCCTGCTGCGCTGGCGCATGGCGCGCGCGGCCGAGGGGCGGGGGACCTACAAGCGGCTGGCGACCTTCGGCGTGGAGCGCGCCGACTACGTCGCCGCGGTGCTGCGCGAGGTCGAGGTGCGGGGACCCACGACCGCCGGCGAGCTGGAGGGCGCGAAGGGGGAGGGCGGCTGGTGGGGCTGGTCCGACGCCAAGACCGCGGTCGAGTGGCTGTTCTGGGCGGGCCGACTGACCACCACCACCCGCCGGGCCGCCTTCGAGCGCGTCTACGATCTGCCGGAACGGGTGCTGCCGCGCGAGACGCTCGCCGCGCCGACGCCCGCGGAGCCCGACGCGATCCGCGCGCTGCTCTCCCGGTCGGCGCGGGCGCTGGGCGTGGCGACGGCGGCGGACCTGCGCGACTACTTCCGCCTCTCGCCCGGCGACGCCGACCTGCGGCTGGCGGAGCTGGTGGAGAGCGGCGAGCTGATCCCGGCCGCCGTCGAGGGCTGGGGTCCGCGGGCCTTCCTCCACCGCGACGCCCGTAGGCCCCGTCGGATCGAGGCGCGCGCTCTCCTGGCGCCGTTCGACCCGCTGGTCTGGGAGCGGTCGCGCACGGAGCGCCTGTTCGGCGTGCGCGTGCGGCTGGAAATCTACACGCCGGCCGACAAGCGCACGCACGGCTACTACGTGCTGCCGTTGCTGCTGGGCGAGACGATCGTCGGCCGCGTGGATCTCAAGGCCGACAGGGCCGCGGGCGCGCTGCGGGTGCAGGCCGCCCACGCCGAACCCGGCGCCCCCGCGCATACGGCGGCCGCGCTGGCGGAGGATCTCTCACTGATGGCGGGCTGGCTGGGGCTGGACCGGGTGGCGGTGGAGCCGCGCGGGGACCTGGCCGCGACCTTGGCGGCCGAAGTGGCCGCGTCCGGCCGCTAGCCGACCTGAGCCTCCAGCGCGCCCCGCTCGCGGCCGATGCGGTGCAGGCGTTCCCAGCTGTAGAGGCCCGTGTCGTGCCCGTCGTCGAAGGCGATCTTCACGGCGTAGCGTCCCACGGGCGTCATCGCGACGATCGCCACCTTCCGCGGCGAGGTCTCCGACGGCTCGAAGCTCGGCCCGCCATGCCCGCGCTCGGAGGCGCTGGGCGTCATGGCGCGCAGGAGGGATGCGGGAAGCTCGAAGGCCGCGCCGTCGTCGAACGCCACCCTCGCCGAGCGGCGGTCGGGCCGCACCCGGATCTCGGTCGGCCAGGGACCGGTCATGCGCGGGCGCTCACGCCGCCTCGCCGCTCCCGTCCAGCCGCCGGGCCTCCTCCGGGAGCATGATCGGCACGCCGCCGCGGATGGGGTAGGCGAGCCCCGCGCTTTGGCTGATCAGTTCCTGGGCCGTGCGGTCGTAGTCCAGCCGTCCGTGGGTGACGGGGCAGACCAGGATCTCCAGCAGGCGCGGGTCGATCTCGAAGGGGTTGGAACTGGGAGAGGAGGCGTCGGTCAAGGGCGGCTCATTGCACGGAAGGGGGATCGTCGTCGTCGCCGGCGGCGTCGATGCGCAGGAGGGCCACCAAGGTCTCCAGCCGTTCGGGGAGGCCGTAGGCCTGCAGCAGCGCCTCCTTCTCCGCCGGCTCGAAGGGCAGCGCCATGGACAGGCTGTTGACCAGCGCCTCGGCGGGCGCCGCCTGGGCGGCCTGCCAGTCCACCGAGAGGCCCCGTCGCTTCAGGTAGGCGGCGAGCGCGTCCAGGAGGGCGGTCTTGTCGCTGTCGATGTCGCATTCGGCGAGGTCGCGCTCGAACGGCAGATACTCGGCCCGCACCTGGCGGTAGGGCGTCGGGCTCGACAGCTCCGGCCCGGTGCGGAACCGGCACACGCCGGTGAGCGTGATCAGGTAGCGGCCGTCCGACGTCTCGGCGAAACTGGTGACGCGCCCGGCGCAGCCCACCGGCGCCAGCTTCGGGTTCGAGCGGTCGCCGCCGCGCGTCTGCACCACCGCCATCAGCCGCTCGCCCGCCATCACGTCGTCCACCATGTTCAGGTAGCGCGGCTCGAAAACGTTCAGCGGCAGCTGCCCGCGGGGCAGCAGCAGCACGCCCTCCAGCGGGAACACGGGAAGGACCTGGGGCAGGTCGCCAGCCTTGGTGTAACTCGCGCCCACCGTCCCGGCCTCAGGCGAACAGCAGCGAGGACAGGCGCTTGCGCCCGGTCTTGGCCGCATCCGACATCGGCCCCGCCGCCTCGAACACGGTGAGGAGCTGCTTGCGCGCGCCGTCGTCGTTCCAGGCGCGGTCGCGGCCCACGATCTCCAGCAGGTGGTCGACCGCGCCCTGGAAGTCGCCCCGCGCCGCCAGGGCGCCGGCAAGGTCGAACCGGGCCTGGTGGTCGTCCGGCGCGGCCTCGACGCGGGCGCGCAGCTCGGCTGTCTCGTCGGGCGCCGCGGCGGCGGCCTCGGCCAGCTTCAGCGTGGCGCGCACGGCCGTCACGTCCGGATCGGTGGAGGCTTCGGGCGCCAGAGCCACGACCTCCCGCGCCCTGTCGGGTTCGCCCAGCGCCAGGTAGCATCTGGCCAGCCCGGCGATCGCCTTCACGTTCTGCGGCTCCTCCTGCAGGGCGGAGGCGTAGGCCTGGGCCGCGGTCGCGGCGTCGCCCGCGGCCAGCGCCTCGGCGGCGAGCGCCAGCACCTCCTCGATCCCGCCGCCCTCGTCCACGGCGCCGGCGAGCTGGTCGACGAAGTCCTTCACCTGGCTGTCGGGCAGGGCGCCGGTGAAGCCCTGGAACGCCTTGCCCTGGTCGATCACGAACACCGCCGGGATCGACTGCACGCGGAATTGCTGCGCGATCCCAGGGTTCTCGTCGATGTTCACCTTGGCCAGCCGGACGGCGCCGGCCTTGGCGGCCACGTGCTTCTCCAGGCTCGGGCCGAGCTGGCGGCAGGGCCCGCACCAGGGGGCCCAGAAGTCGATCACCACGGGGCGGGTGCGGCTCTCCTCCAGCACCTCCTTCATGAAGGTGGCGTCGGTGACGTCCAGGATGTCGCCGTTCCCAGCGGCCGCGCCGCCGGCGGGCGGGGCGGCGGGCTTCTGTCCGAACAGGTTCAGCGCCATGCGGTCCTCGTCGTCGCGTCCACGGATATCAACGCGTCCGAGCCTAGATGGCGCCCGGCCCGCCCCGCTTCAATCGCTTCCGTCGCCCCCGCCGGCGATCGGATGCGGCAGGTCCACCACGATCGGCGTGCGGCCGAGCGCGCGCAGAAAGGCGGCGAAGCCCTCGCGAGAGACGGCCGTGGTCGCGTCGTTCGACAGCGGGTGGAAGTTCACCGTCTCCGCCTCGGCCAGCGCCCGGTCCAGCACGAAGGTGACGGCGTGGCCGGGATCGTTGATCAGCGCGAACGCCGTCACCGAGCCCGGCGTCACGCCCAGCGCGTCGACCAGCCGCTCGGGCGAACCGAACGACAGCCGGGCCGATCCGATGGCGGCGGGCAGGCGCTTCAGGTCCACCCCTGCGTCCTGCCGGGCGCTGAGCAGCCACAGCCGGCCCTTGGCGTCCTTCAGGAACAGGTTCTTGGTGTGGGCGCCCGGCTGCTGCGCCTTGATGTCGAGCCCCTCGCCCACCCGGAACACCGGCTCATGCTCCAGCGTCCGATGCGCGATCCCGTGTGCATCGAGGAGGGCGAAGAGGTCGGCCCTGGTGCTGGCCTCGGTCTGGGCACCGTTCTTGGGCGGCGTGGCGGACATGCGACGCGGCGTGGCCCGGGCGCGCGCTGTCGTCAACCCGCGGTGGCGGCGTCCGGCCGGCTGGGCTAGGGGCCTTGCAGCGGGGGGGGCGGGCGCATGGCGCGGGGGACGATCATCGGCGCGCTGGCGTGGCTTTCGCTCGCCGCCTCGGCGCACGCGCAGGCCACCGACGCCACGGACGCCGCGCCGAAGCCGCCGCCTCCGCCCGAGCGCTGGGCGGTGCACTGGCAGGCGACCGACATCTTCCAGTACCACCCGGCCTTCGACAGCGCCTTCCAGGGGCCGCAGAGCTTCGACCACGGCAACCACACCGGCAACACGGTCGACATCACCCTCTACCTCGGCGCGCGGCTGTGGCCGGGGGCGGAGTTCTGGGTGGACCCTGAGATGAACCAGGGCATAGCGCCCAACGACACCCTGGGGGTCGCCGGCTACATCAACGCCGACGGCGCCAAGGTCGGCAAGGCGCACCCCTACACCCGCTTCCAGCGCGTCTTCCTGCGCCAGACCTTCGCGTTGCCCGGTAAAGATGGGGCCGGCGAGGTGGAGGCGCAGGACCCCGACGAGAACGCTCTGGGCGGCCCCAAGCCGACCAACCGGGTGGTGCTCACGATCGGCAAGTACAACGCCACCGACATCTTCGACACCAACGCCTACGCCCACGACCCGCGGCGGGACTTCCTCAACTGGTCCTTGGTGGACGCCGGCAGCTTCGACTACGCGGCCGACGCCTGGGGCTACAGCTACGGCGCCACGGCCGAGTGGTACCGGGGGCAGTGGCAGATGCGGTTCGGCCTGTTCGACCTCTCCACCGTCCCCAACAGCTCGCACCTGACCCCCGACCTGACGCAGTTCCAGGCGATCGCCGAGCTCGAGCACGACCACACCCTGTTCGGCCGCAAGGGCGCGGTGCGCGCGACCGCCTTTCTCACCCGCGGCCGCATGGGCCGCTACGCCGACGCCACCGCCATCGCCCTGTCCACGGGGCTCCCCGCCGACATCGCCGCCGTGCGCCGCTACGCCTCGCGCCCCGGGGGCCTCGTCAACGTGGAGCAGGAGGTGGCCGACGGCGTCGGCGTCTTCGCCCGAGCCGGCTACGACGACGGCGCCCTCGAGAGCTATGAGTTCACCGACATCGACCGGACGGTGCAAGCGGGCGTCTCGGTGAACGGCGCGCGCTGGGGCCGCAAGGGCGACACCGTGGCGATCGCGGGCGTCAGGAACGAGATTTCGTCGGACGCGCAGGCCTTCTTCAACGCGGGAGGCTTGGGCATCCTGGTGGGCGACGGCCGCCTGCCGCACCCGGGCGCCGAGCGGATCGTGGAGGCCTACTACAAGGCCGCCCTCCCCCGCGGCGTGGACGCCACGCTCGACTGGCAGCACGTCGACAACCCCGCCTACAACACCGACCGCGGCCCCGCCGACGTCTTGAGCCTGCGGCTGCACGTGCAGCGCTGAGGGGCGGCCTCAGCGCGTCAGCCGAAGCCCGACACGGACCAAGCGCGGCGCGTCGTAGCTGTA
>CAZZZR010000179.1:0-5674 GCA_964658605.1 uncultured Caulobacter sp.
CCGGCGCCGCCGCCTGCCCGGCCGAGGTGCGGGACGCGCTGGCCTTCGCCGCCGCCCGCATCCGCGCCTATCACGAACGCCAGCGCCCCGCCGATGCGCGCTGGACCGACGAGGCGGGCGTCGAGCTCGGATGGCGGTGGACCGCGCTGGACTCCGTCGGCGTCTACGTTCCCGGCGGCCGGGCGGCCTATCCCTCCAGCGTGCTCATGAACGTCGTGCCTGCGCGCGTGGCGGGCGTCGGGCGCATCGCCATGGTCACGCCCCCCGGCCGGCTGGAGCCCGCCGTGCTCGCCGCCGCGCAGGTCGCCGGCGTGGACGAGGTCTGGCGGGTCGGCGGGGCGCAGGCCTGCGCGGCGCTCGCTTACGGCGGCGGGCCGATCGCGCCGGTGGACAAGATCACGGGTCCCGGCAACGCCTACGTCTCGGCGGCCAAGCGGCGGCTCTACGGCGTGGTGGGCATCGACGCGCTCGCCGGCCCCTCCGAGGTGCTGGTGGTCGCCGACGCGGACAACGACCCGGCCTGGCTGGCCGCCGACCTCCTCGCCCAGGCCGAACACGACCCCGACGCCCAGTCGATCCTGATCACCGACGACCCCGGCCTGCTGCGCAACGTGCTGCGCAGCGTGGAGGCGCAGCTCGACACGCTGGCCACCGCGAAGGTCGCGCGCACGAGCTGGGACCGGCACGGCGCGGCGATCCTGGCTTCCCGCGACCGCTGGACCGCGCTGACCGACGCCATCGCCCCGGAGCACGTGGAGTTCGCCTGCGCCGATCCGGAGGGCGTCGCCGACCGGGTGCGGCACGCCGGCGCGATCTTCCTCGGCCGCTCGACGCCCGAGGCGGTGGGCGACTATGTGGCCGGCTCCAACCACGTGCTGCCGACCAGCCGCGCGGCGCGGTTCTCGTCCGGGCTGTCGGTGTACGACTTCCTCAAGCGCACCTCGATCCTGAAGTGCTCGTCCGAGAGTTTCGCCCGGCTCGGCCCCCCCACCGTCGCCCTGGCCGACGCGGAGGGTTTGCCCGCACACAGCCGCTCGGCCGCGCTGCGGCTCGGCCAGGGCGCCCGGGAGAAGGGGGCGGCATGAGCATCCCCCACCTGCGGTCGGTGGTGGTGGACGAGGCCAGTCTCGGCGCCGCCAACCGCGACCAGGAGCACGAGCGCGAGGTCGCCATCTTCGACCTCCTGGACGAGAACCACTTCCAGCCCGTCGACGCCGAAGGGGGGCCCTACGACCTCAAGCTCTCGCTGATGGACGGGCGGCTGGCGCTGGACATCTCGGGCGTCGGCATCGACCCGCGCCGGCACCTGCTGTCGATGACGCCGCTGAAGGGCATCATCAAGGACTACTTCATGATCTGCGACAGCTATTACGCCGCGATCCGCAACTCGACGCCCGCGCAGATCGAGGCCTTGGACATGGGCCGCCGCGGCCTGCACAACGAGGGCTCCGACAAGCTGCGCGAGCGGCTGGAGGGCAAGGTCGTCGTGGACCGCCAGACCGCCCGGCGCCTCTTCACCCTGATCTGCGCGCTGCACTGGCGGGGGTGAGCGGGGCGTGCTTCCCGGCGCCGTCCTCTTCGCCTGCACCCTGAACCGGGTGAGGAGCCCCATGGCCGCCGCCCTGATGCGCCGACGGTTCGGCGGCCGGGTGTATGTGGACTCCTGCGGGCTCAAGGCGGCGGACGAGGTGGATCCCTTCGCCGTGGCCGTGCTGGACGAACTCGGCGCGGACCTTCACGACCACCGTCCCAAGCGGTTCGAGGCCCTGGAGGACGGGAGCTTCGACGCCATCGTCACCCTGAGCCCCGAGGCGCACCACCGCGCGCTGGAGTACGCCCGACACATGGCCGCCGAGGTCGTCTATTGGCCGACCCACGATCCGACGATCGCCGAGGGGGCCCGCGAGGCGCGTCTGGCCGCCTACCGCGCCGTGCGCGAAACCCTGGACGAACGCATCCTCGACCATTTCGGCCGCCCGGCCGGGTTCGGAGGCTGAGGCCGTGGCGCCCCTCATCCTCGCCAGCGCGAGCCCGCGGCGGCTGGAGCTGCTCGGCCAGATCGGGATCGTCCCCGACGCCGTGGCGCCGACCGACGTCGACGAGACGCCTCTGAAGGAGGAGACGTCGCGCCTGATGGTGGTGCGCCTGGCCCTCGCCAAGGCCCGCGCCGCCGCCGCCGCCCGCCCGGACGCCTACGTCCTGGCCGCCGACACGACCGTCGCCGTCGGGCGGCGCGACCTGGGCAAGCCGGTGGACGAGGCGGATGCGCGCCGCATGGTGGCGCTGCTGTCCGGCCGGGCCCACCGGGTGCTGACCGGCGTTGCGGTGAGGGCGCCGGATGGTCGGACCGCGCACCGGCTCAGCGAGACGCGGCTGCAGGTGAAGCGGCTCGAAGCGGCCGAGATCGACGCCTTCGTCGCCTCCGGCGAGTGGCGGGGGGTCGCGGGCGCCTACCAGATCCAGAAGCGGTTCGGGGCCTTCGTCATGGCGCTGTCCGGCTCCTACACCGGGGTGGTGGGACTGCCTCTGTACGAGACGCGGGCGCTGCTCATCGGCCTCGGCTGGCGGCCTGCGGGCTGATGGGGGAGGGCGTCCGCCGCCTGCTGCTGGACTCCGCGCGCGGCGAGCGGCGGGGCGTGGTGCTGCTCGACGGCCGGCCCGAGCGGCTGCTTATCGAACGCGAGGGCGAGCCCCCCCGCGCCCTTCTTGGCGAAATGCACGTCGGCCGCCTGCGGGCTCTCACCCCGGCCCGCGACCGGGGGTATGTCGAGCTAGTTTCAGGCACGGACGGGGTCGCCGCCTTCCTGCCGGGCGCGGCGCCGCCGCTGGGCGCGGCGCTGCGGGTGGAGGTTGCGACCGAAGCCTGCGCCGACAAGGGTCCGCGCCTGCGCGCGCTGGGTCCGGCCAAGGGCCCTGTGCGCCGCCTGGCGCCGCCGCCGACACTGGAGTCCCGCCTCGCGGCCTTCGCGCCGGGCGTTGCGCTGGAGACGGGCCTGATCGCCCGGGAGGCGGCGGAGATGGCGGCGGAGGCGGCGCTGGCCACGTCCCATCCCCTCGGCCGGGGGCTGACCCTGCATGTCGAGCCCGCGCGCGCGCTCACCGCCGTCGACGTCGATCTCGCCGAAGGTGCGAAGGGCCGTCGCGCCGCCGAGCAGACGCTGCGCGCGATCCGCCACGCCGTGCGCCTGTTGCGCCTGAAGGGGCTCGGCGGCGTCGCCGTGATCGACCTGGCGGGCGCGCCGCGGGGCCCACGACTCCTCGCCGAGGCGTTGCGGGCGCTCGGTCCGGACGGGGACGAGGCGCTGGCGCTCGCTCCCGACCGCCTGGGGCTCCTGCGCCTCGTGCGCCCTCGCACGATCCGCCCGCTGGCGGAGACCCTAGCTCTGGCCGCTACCCTGGCCGGCGATGACCGGCGGCCCCATCTGTCGGCGCGATGACCACTCCGGCCGCCTGCCCGATCTGCGGCGCTCCGGCGACTCCCGCCGACCGCCCGTTCTGCTCGCCGCGGTGCCGCGACGTCGATCTGCACCGCTGGCTCTCCGGCGCCTACGCCATCCCCGGACCGCCCGCCGACGCGGAGCCGGAAGAGGACGCATGAGGCGGGCGCCGACGGCTGGACAGCCCGGGCGGCGCGCGACTATAGAGCGCCTCCGCGCGGCGGGCCTGGGTAGCTCAGTTGGTAGAGCAGCGGATTGAAAATCCGCGTGTCGGTGGTTCGAATCCGCCCCCAGGCACCACACTCCTGTAAAATCCGACCCTCCGACGCGCCCGTTGGCGCAAGAATTTTGCGTGGGGCGTGAAGAATGCGCGCCGGCTCGCAACCCGTTTCGTCTCCAGGGCTTTGAAGGGGTGGAATCTCCTTGACGCCAGGGGAGGGGTTCGCCAAAGGGATTGAGACCGCAAATTCTAACACCGCGGTAAGACTTGACGTCGCCAGCGCGCGGCGAGGGTCGTGGTCCGAGGGTTCCGCCAGTGCCGGACCGTCGGTCGCGCGGCCCGCCGAGGCGATCGTAAGGTCCTGTCGGCGGGGTCTAAATTGAGTAGGGTGGAGACGCTTCCGCGCGACGACCCTTGGTCCTTATCGTGCTCGATCAACCAGGAACTGGCTGACAAGATGCTGGAAACGAAGAAAATCTCCGCCGCCTTCGCGCTGATGGGCGCCGTGGCGCTGCTCTCTGCGGGTGCCCCGTCCATGGCGCTGGCGCAGGACGCGAACGCCACCGCGCCCGCGGCGGCCAACACGACCGACGCCTCGCCTGCCGCGAGCACCACCTCCAACACGACGAGCTCGTCCTCCGCGCCCGCGTCGGAGCCCAAGGGCGGCAAGCTCACGCCCGTACAGATGTTCCTGAACGCGACGCCGGTGCCTAAGGTCGTGATGATCGGCCTGCTGCTCGCCTCGGTGTTCACCTGGACGCTCTTGATCATCAAGCTCATCGAGTTCGCGGGCCTGAACAAGGCGACGAACAACTTCCTCGACGCCTTCCGCGGCGCTCGTTCCATCGCCGACATCAACCGCATCGCGACCTCCGAGGAGTTCGAGGGCAATCCGATGGCCGACATGGCCGCCGCCGCCTCGGGTGAGGTGGAGCTGTCGCGTCAGGCGGGCCTGGCCGTCACCGGCGATCACCGCGGCTCCACGATCGACCGCGCCGCGGGCGCCGTCAGCGCCGTGCAGGCGGGTCTGGCCAAGCGGCTGTCGGGCGGGATGCAGTTCCTGGCCTCGGTCGGTTCGTCCGGTCCCTTCATCGGGCTGTTCGGCACCGTGTACGGGATCATGAACTCCTTCATCGGCATCGCGAACACCAACACGACCAACCTCTCGGTCGTGGCCCCCGGCATCGCCGAGGCGTTGCTCGCCACCGGCATCGGCCTCTTCGCCGCCATCCCCGCGGTTATCTTCTACAACTACTTCCAGACGCGCATCGCCGCCTACGGCACCCGCACCGAGGGTTTCGTGGCCGAGCTGATGAACGCCATCTCGCGCCAGCTCGACAAGGGGCAGTAACCCGCCATGGCAGCCAAGCTCGCAGGGCCTGGCGGCGGCGGTCGCTGGCACGTCGAGGCGCAGAGCGAGATCAACGTCACGCCCTTCGTGGACGTGATGATGGTGCTCCTCATCATCTTCATGGTGGCCGCGGCGGTGACGTCGGTGTCCATCAAGGTGGACCTGCCCAACGCCTCCGCCCCGCCCACGCCCAACCCCGCCAAGCCCGTCTACATCTCGCTCAAGAAGGACGGCGGCATCTACATCGGCGACAACTCGACCTCGCTCGACACCCTCGGCGCGGACCTGAAGACGATCATCGGTCGGCGCGATCCCACCAAGGAGCGCATCTTCATCCGCTCCGACAAGGACACGATGTACGGGGACTTCTCCGACCTCATGGCGAAGCTGCAGGACAACGGCTTCTACAGCGTCGCCCTCGTCGGCGAAGACCATAGTACGTAGGGCCGGCTCACCATGACAGATCATGCCACGACCGAGCACCACTACGATCCCCTGACCGACGAAGGCCGCCGCAGCGGCAAGAAGAAGATGTCCACCGGGATGATGGTGGGGATCATCATCTCCGTCGTCGTCCACGCGGTGCTCTTCTACTTCCTCTGGAAGGAGAAGTTCCAGATCAAGCCGCCCGAGGTTGAGGACACGGCGATCCAGGTGGAGCTCGCG
>CAZZZR010000180.1:0-5643 GCA_964658605.1 uncultured Caulobacter sp.
CAAGCGCCGCGGCGGCGACTCCCGGCTCGCCGCCCGCGAAGGCAGCGATCGACAGCGCTCCCAGCGCCACCGCGGTCCCGCCTGGCGCGACGCCGTTGGCGCCGTCCATGAAGTTGACCGCGTTGGTCGCCGTCACGATCCAAAGCGCCCCGCCGATCGCACCCAGCACCGGGCCGAGGGGAAGCGACAAGGCCGCGGTCAGCGGCAGAGCCTGGATCTGCGCGACGAAGGTGGTGAAGGCCAGCCCGAGCAGCGCCCCCAGTCCCAGCTTCAGCCGCGCGCCGAGGTCGGCGATGTCGTCCAGCGCACCGAACAAACCGAAGGCGCAGGCGAACGCCATCGCAACGGCGGCGAAACGAAGTTCGGCGGCGGTTGGGCTCAGCGCGGCGAAGGCCACAAGGCCCAGGCTCGCGGCCGCCAGGATGGCGAGGCCGCCGCTGGTGGGCGTCGCACGGGCGTGGCTGGTGCGCGCGCCCGGTCGCGGGTCTGGGCGATCGATCGGGCCGGCGCGCGCGACGCCGAAGGCTCCGGCCACCGCGACGGCCAGCGCCACCCCTGATGCGGCGGCCGCCGCGAGGATCAGGTCAGGCTCGCGCAGAAGCGCTGGATGCGCGCGCAGGCGTCCTCCAGCACGGCGCTCGACGTGGCGTAGCTGATGCGGAAGTGGGGCGAGAGGCCGAACGCCTCGCCGTGCACCACCGCCACGTCCTCCGCCTCCAGGAGCTCGCCGGCGAAGTCGGCGTCGGTCTCGATCACCGTGCCGCCGGGCGTGCGCTTGCCGATCAGGCCGGCGCAGGAGGGATAGACGTAGAAAGCGCCCTCGGGCGTCGGGCACTTGAGCCCCGTCGCCTGGTTCAGCATCGAGACCACGAGGTCGCGGCGCTCCTGGAAGGCCTTGGCGCGCTCGGCGATGAAGTCCTGCGGGCCGTTCAGCGCCTCCACCGCCGCCGCCTGGCTGATCGAGCAGGGGTTGCTCGTCGTCTGGCTGATCACCTTGCCCATCAGCTTGATGAGCGGCTCGGGGCCACCCGCGTAGCCGATGCGCCAGCCGGTCATGGCGTAGGCTTTGGACACGCCGTTCATCGTGAGCGTCCGGTCGTAGAGGTCGGGCGCGACCTGGGCGATCGTCTTGAAGTCGAAGTCGTCGTAGATCAGGTGCTCGTACATGTCGTCCGTCAGCACCCAGACGTGCGGATGGCGGCGCAGCACCTCGGCGAGGGCGAGGAGTTCGTCGCCCGTGTAGGCCGCGCCGGACGGGTTGGAGGGCGAGTTCAGGATCAGCCACTTGGTCCGCGGCGTGATCGCCGCCTCCAGCACCTCGGGCTTGAGCTTGAAGTTCGTTTCCGCGGTGGTCTCGGCGAACACCGGCTCGCCGCCCGCCATCAGCGCCATGTCGGGATAGCTGACCCAGTAGGGGGTAGGGATCACCACCTCGTCTCTGGGCGAGCACGTGGCCAGGAGCGCGTTGTAGATCACGGGCTTGCCGCCAGGCCCGACGTGGATCTGGCTGGGCTTGTAGGTGAGCCCGTTCTCGCGCGCGAACTTGGCGCAGATGGCGGCCTTCAGCTCGGGCGTGCCGTCGGGATCGGTGTATTTGGTCTTGCCGGCGTGGATGGCGGCTATGCCCGCCTCCTTCACGTTGTCCGGCGTGTCGAAGTCCGGCTCTCCAGCGGAGAGCGCGATCACCTTGCGGCCTGCGGCGGTGAGCGCCCGCGCCTTGGCGCTGATGGCGACCGTGGGCGAGGCCTTCACCCGACGTAGCGTCTCTGATTCCAGGCTCATGGATGCTCGGCGGGTCGGAGGGCGGGAGGATCGGCGGCGGGCGCGGCCGTGTCGGCGGAGGCGGAGCCGGCGGAGGGAGGGTCGGACGCCGGGGGGGCGGCGGCGTCGGCCTGCGGGGTGTCGGCCGGGGCGGGGGCGGCGGGAGGGGGAGCGGTCTCCGGCGCCGCCGCGGTCTTGTAGGCGTCGCCGAACAGGCCGGCGTTGGCCTTCAGCTTGTTGGCGGCGGTTTCGCAGCGGGCGGGCAGCTCCCACATCAGCCAGGACCACATCTTGTCGCGGCTGCCGGCGGCGCGGGCGGCGGACCAGATGCGGTAGCCTTCCTGGATCTCCTGCTGGCCGCGGTCGTGCAGGCCTTCGGGGGCGGCGGCCTCGGCGGCGTCGAGCGCCTGGCCGTAGAGCACGATGTAGGCCTGCCCCGCCTTCAGCTGGGCGGCGTCCTGCTCGTCGGCCTCCTTCGCCTCGCGGGCCTGCTTGGCCTTGGCCGCCTTCAGCGCCTCGCCGGAGAGCTTGGCGTTCTCCCGCTCCGCCTTCTCGGCCTCGACCTTGGCCATCTCCGGCTTGACCGCCTTGTAGAGCTCCATGTGACCGCTTAGCGCGCCCCGGCACCAGGCGACGAAGCCGTAGTCGTCGGCCGGCGCACCGTTGGGCTGCGCGACCGCGAGCGCGGGCGGAGCGGCGGCCGGGGCAGCGGCGGGCGCGGCGGCGGGATCGGCCGCCTGGGCGAGGACGAGGGCGGCGAGGGAGGCGAGCATCATGGGGTCGGCGACTCGGGGGACGGCGCTCCGACATCGGGAGGCGGGTCCTCTTAGCGCGGCCGTGCGGGCGAGAAAACGGCGCGCCGTGCTAGAGGGCTGGCGATGTCCGATCCCGCCGTCCCCTATCCTGGCCTGATCGACGCGCCCTCGCCCAACTTCGACGCCCGCACGGCGCCGCCCGACATGGTGGTGCTGCACTACACCGGCATGACGACGGGGGACGAGGCGCTCGCCCGGCTGCGCGACCCGGCGGCCAAGGTCAGCGCCCACTGGCTGGTGGAGGAGGACGGGCGCGTTTTCCGCCTCGTGCCGGAGGAGCGCCGCGCGTGGCACGCGGGCGTGTCGTTCTGGAAGGGCGAGCGAGACGTCAACGCCGTCTCCATCGGCGTGGAGATCGTCAACCCCGGCCACGAGCACGGCTACCGCGACTACCCGCCCGCGCAGATGGAGGCGGTGGCGCGCCTGCTCGACGGCGTGCGCCGGCGCTGGACGATCCCGGACGCCCGGATCCTGGCGCATTCCGACGTCGCTCCCGGGCGCAAGATCGACCCCGGTGAGCGTTTCCCGTGGGCCTGGCTGGCGGCGAGGGGCCACGGCCTGTGGGTCGAGCCCGAGCCCTCTCCGGGCGAACCGCTGGCGGAAGGCGAGGAGGGGGTGGGTGTCTTCGCCCTGCAGGCGGGTCTGACGCGTCTCGGCTACGACGCCCCGCCCGTGGGCGTGTTCGACGCGGCGACCCGCACGGTCGTGGAGGCTTTCCAGCGCCACTGGCGGCCCGCGCGCGTGGACGGCGTGGCGGACGGGGAGACGCGCGCGCGCCTCGTCGGCCTGCTTCGGGCGGCGCAGGCGCCCGGCTGAGGCGCCGCGGTCCTGGGCGCCGGGCGGCGAAGCGCCGTATCGCCTACCGCCGCGGTTGACAGCGGCGGCGCCCCCGGCCACACGAACGGCGTCCCCCGCGGGAGAGTCCGGCTCGTCCACCCGAGCCGGCGCCGAAGGCGCAACCGCCCCGGAAACGCTCAGGCCCAAAGGACCGCGGGGACGAACGGAACGCTGGAAAGCGGTCGGGCGCGTGCGCTCCGGCCCGCCGAAGGAGCAAGGTTCGCGCATCGCGCGGCCGGAATCTCTCAGGCGACAAGGGACAGCGGGGGCGAGACTGACGGCCGCTCGCGGCTGACCGACCTCGCTCCGGAGGCCCCATGGCCGCGACCGCCGACGCCGCGCTGAAGACCACGCCGCTGAACGTCGCTCATCGCGCGGCGGGCGGCCGCATGGTGGCCTTCGCCGGCTACGACATGCCCGTGCAGTACAGGGACGGCGTGCTAGCCGAGCACCGCTGGACGCGCGAGCACGCCGGCCTGTTCGACGTCAGCCACATGGGCCCGGCCTTCCTCTCGCTCACCGACCCCTCGGGCGACGGGCAAGGCGACCACGAGGCGATGTGCGCGCTGGTGGAGCCTCTGGTGTGCGGCGACCTGAGGGGTCTGAAGCCCGGGCAGCTTCGCTACACCCTGCTGCTGAACCCGGCGGGCGGCATCATCGACGACCTGATGATCGGCCGGCCTCTCGCGCCCGAGCGGCAGGGCGGCCTCTACGTGGTCGTCAACGCCGGGACCAAGGACCACGACTTCGCTCTGATCGCCACGGCGCTCGGCTCTTCCGGGCGGCTGCACCGCGCCGACGACCGGGCGCTCCTGGCGCTGCAGGGGCCGGAAGCCGAGGCTGTGCTGGCGAAGATCGTGCCGCAAGCCGCCGACCTTGGATTCATGCAGTTCGTGCGGCTCGACGCGGACGGTCTGGATCTCGTGATCTCGCGCTCCGGCTATACCGGGGAGGACGGGTTCGAGATTCTCGTGCCGGCGGAAGGCGCGGCGGCTTTCTGGGACCGGCTGATGGCCGACGCCAGGGTGAAGCCGATCGGCCTTGGCGCCCGCGACTCGCTGCGGCTGGAGGCCGGGCTGCCGCTCTACGGCCACGATCTGGACGAGACGACCAGTCCCGTGGAGGCGAACCTCGCCTTCGCGATCAACAAGCGCCGCCGCGAGGCCGCCGACTTCCCGGGCGCCGAGCGCATCCTGCGCGAGCTGCGCGACGGCCCCCCACGCTTCCGCGTGGGCCTGAAGCTCAGCCCTGGCGGCCCGCCCGCCCGCGAGGGCTCCACCGTGATCCGCGAATTCGCGCCAGATGCCAGTCCCGACGTGGTGGAGCACGGCCATCATGTCGGAACCATCACCTCCGGCGGCCCGTCTCCCAGCCTGGGGCACGGGATCGCCATGGCCTACCTGCCCTACGACCACCGCGACGGCGGTACGCGCCTGAAGGTGGTCGTCCGCGGCCGCGAGCAGGCGGCCGAGGTCATGTCCATGCCCTTCTTCCCCCACCGCTACGTGCCCAAGCCCGCCCCCCAAACCCCCGGCAAGGCCTGAGGAGATTTCCATGCGCTTCACCAAGGACCACGAGTGGGTCGAACTGGACGGCGACGTCGCCACCGTGGGCGTCACGAGCTACGCCGCCGACCAACTGGGCGATGTGGTCTTCGTCGAGGTCCCCGAGGTCGGCAAGACCGTCGGCAAGGGCGAGCAATTGGCGGTGGTCGAGAGCGTCAAGGCGGCGTCCGACGTCTACGCCCCCGTCTCCGGCGAGGTGGTCGAGGCCAACGGCGCGCTGGGCGACGCCCCCGAGACCGTCAACGCCGAGCCCGAGCGCGGCGGCTGGTTCGCCAAGCTCAAGCTCAAGGACGCCGCCGAGGTGGACGCCCTCATGGACCGCGACGCCTACGAAGCCTTCCTGGCCACGCTCTGATCTTCCTTTTCCGCTCATCCCCGCACGTGCGGGGACCCAGACGTGTCTTGAGTGGATGTCCCTTTGACCTCGCCGCCCTGGGTGCGGTGAAGCAGCAAGTCTGGGTCCCCGCATTCGCGGGGATGAGCGGAAGATAAAGATGAGATACCTCCCCCTCTCCGACGCCGACCGACGGCAGATGCTGGACGTGATCGGGGCCGCCTCGATCGACGACCTGTTCGTGGACGTGCCGGCCTCCGCCCGGCGCGACGGCCTCGTCGACCTGCCGCGCCACGCGGGGGAGATCGAGGTGCAGCGGGAGCTGGAGGGG
>CAZZZR010000181.1:0-5568 GCA_964658605.1 uncultured Caulobacter sp.
GTCCATGGCCGTGCGCCGGCCGGACGGCTCGGGCGTCTCCGTCACGCCGCAAGCCGCCCCCGACGGAACGCCGCGGTTCACGGCCCTCGTGGTCAAGAGCGCCACCCACGCCGCCACGGAAGTGGTGCGCGGCCAGGTGGACGCCGAGAGCTTCTACACCTCGGCGGTGTCGGCCGGCCTGTCGGACGCGCTGATCCCCGACTTCTTCCAGGCCTTCGTCTACGACTTCGACTTCCAGCGCGAGATCGAGCCGGGCGCGGTGTTCGAGGCCGCCATCGCCGGCGACGTGAACGAGCAGGGCGCCACAATCGGCAAGCGCAAGCTGCTCTACGCCGCCATGACCACGGCCAAGAAGTCGCTGGCGCTCTACCGCTACGATGCGCCGGGGGCGGGACCGAACGATCCGCCCTGGTACGACGGCTCCGGCCGCAGCATCAAACGCGGCCTGATGCGCACGCCGGTGGAGGGGGCGCGCATCTCGTCCAGCTTCGGCTGGCGGGTGCACCCGGTGCTGGGCTTCCTGAAGCAGCACAAGGGCACCGACTTCGCCGCCCCCATCGGCACGCCGATCTACGCCTCGGGCGACGGGGTGGTGGAGTGGGCGGCGATGAAGGGGCCGAACGGCAACCTCACGATCCTCAAGCACGACAACGGCTGGGAGACCTACTACCTGCACCAGAACGCCTTCGCCCCGGGGATCGTCCCCGGCGCGCGGGTGAAGCAGCAGCAGAACATCGGCTGGGTGGGAACGACCGGCCGCTCCACCGGGCCGCACCTGCACTACGAACTGCACATCAACGGCGAGGCGGTGGACGCCATGGCGCAGCCGATGGACGCCGGCCAGACGCTGGGCGGCGCGGCGCTGGCGGGCTTCGTCAAACAGCGCGACGCGATCGACAAGCTGCGCGCGTCAGGCCTCTAGCGCCGGCGCGGACGACGCCGCACCGGGCCGCCACAGCACGGCGCAGGCGATCAGGCCGGCCAGGGCGACGGTCGCGCAGACCGAGCCGTTCATCTCGTCCGGCCCCCCGGCCAGCCACGCGGGCCCGGCGAGGTCCAGGTCGAACAGCGCGCCCAGGGGATCGACGCCCGGGTTCGGCGTCGCGCCGACGCCGCCCGCCTCCACCCAGTTCCAGGCCCAGTGCGCGGCCAGCGGCGCGACCAGGCCGCCCGTCCGCAGCGCCAGCAGCCCGAAGGCGACGCCTGCGAGCGTGTCGTTCACCCAGGCGAGCACGCCCAGCGGCCGCACGCCCGCCGAGGCGGCGGCATGGGCGGCGGCGAACAGCACCGCGGTGGCGCCGAGTCCGACCCAGGGCCCCCACCGCGCCGCCAGCACCGGCTGCAGCCAGCCGCGGAAGAAGGCCTCTTCGGCCCCCGCCTGGAACAGGATCAGGAGCGCCAGCAGCAGCGCGCCCGTCAGCCTGTGGTCCGCCGCCCCCGCGCCGCCCCCCGGCCGCACGCCGTGCGCCGCCGCCAGAAGGCCGAGCGCGAGCAGGAAGAAGCCGCCCCCCAGCGCGGCGCCGATCGGCCCGGCCGTCGTCGCGCCGACCGCCGGAACGCGCGCGGCGCGGCGCTCGAACCCCAGGCCTACGCCCAGCGCCACCAGGTACAGCGGGCCCAGGATGAGGAGGTATTGAAGCGCACGGTCGAGCAGCGCCGCCGCGACCCCAGCTCCCGGCGCTGGGACGAGGCGGTAGAGCGCCACGCCGCCGAGCGTGGCCGAGGCCAGCGTCAACACCGCGACGCCCGCCGCCGCCCAGCCGGGCAGCCGCCGCGCCGCGCCGTCGACGGAGGCGACCCAGGCGTTCGCATAGGTGATCGTATGCCTCAGAACCCCCTCCTTCGGCGTGCGGCGACCGTGATCCCGTCGCCCGCAGCCCGCTCCCCCGCCGACATCTGTCCAGCCTTCGACCGCCCCGGCAAGGGACCGCCCCGCCGCACCCCTCAAGCTGAACCTTTCGCGGCCGGGCACGTTTGGGGGCGTTGGGAACGGGCGTGACGCTCCGTCCCGTTCGCGTCGCTCCACGCCTGGAGCCGAAGAGGAGAGCGAGAATGAAGCGCCTTTTGACCGCCGCCGCCGCCCTGTCCCTAATCGCGGGGGTCGCGATGGCGCAGAGCACCGACCAGCCCGGCTCCTCGGGCAGCTCCAACGCGCCCCCGGCCGCCGGCCAGCCCGACGCCTCCGCGGCGGCCCCGACGCCTCCCAACACGGCGGCGGATCCCTCCGGAAACGGCGCGCCGTCTCCGTCCGCCGCGCCGGCTCCGGCGGCCGATCCGTCGATGGCCGTGCCCGCGGCGCCCGCGCCCGCCGGCGGCTCGGCTTCGATGGACACCTCGTCCGCCCAGGCCGCCGACACCCCCTCCGCGGCGCCCGGCAGCTACCCCAAGTGCACGCACAAGGGACAGGACCGCTGCACCCAGGCGGGCGCGGCGTCCAAGAAGAAGGGCTGAGACGGGGAGGGGTGAGGCTCGTCCCCACTCCATTCCGCTCGTGAGGAAAGGCCCCGGCGATCGCCGGCGCCTTTTCGCGTCTACGTCAGCGGCCGCTCCAGCATCCGCTCCAGGGTCCGGAGCGGCGACCGGGTCGGGTCCCGCATCGCGGCGACCGGCATGAGGTAGGTCTGTTCGAAGGCGTTTCGTCCACGCATGGCGGCGTGGGGCGCGCCGTCGGTGAACACCACCCAGCTAGCTCCCGCCGGCAGCGACACTTCCGCCCGGTCGGCGTGCGCCTGCCAGGCGTCGTCGAGCTTGGCGAGGTCGTGCAGCTCGAGCATGGCCTGGTCGTAGCCCGTGCGCCGGCCGCGGGTGACGCCCAGGCGCTGCAACAGCGCTAGCGCCAGCCCGCTCTTGCCCCTGAGGCGGGGTCGGAAGTGCGCCGCGTAGCGCTCGAACCCCCCCTCCGCGATCCGCCACACCCGCTCCGCGCCGTCGGGATCGACGTTGGTGAACACGCGCAGGATGCGTCGTCCCTGCACGGGACTGGATGGAAACGCGTCCACGTGCAGGCGCTTGTCGTCCTTGCGGGGCGACAGCGCGCGAGTGTCGATCGCGCCCGGGCGGAAGCTGGTGCGGCGCCGTTCCGCGGCCGCGGCGTAGGTCGGGGCGACCTCGCCCAGGATCGCGTCGGCGAAGGCTCCGTAGCGCCGGGTCATGGCCGTCAGCGTCTCCAGCCGCTCCCCCTCGAGCGCATGGCCCGACAGCCTGCCGGTCGCCGGGTCGAAGCTGACGTTCTTGGACTTGGGTGAGAGCACGGCCGGATCGGCCAGCGCCACCTCGGCCGGCGACAGGGCGAACGGTCGGTCGGGCAGCACCACGAGCCCTCCCCCCTCCAGCACGTCCAGCACTTCGGCGTGCGTTTCGGCAGGTAAGGGCGCATCGCCTCGCAGGGTCAGGATCTCGGCCACGCGCGCCTCCTAAGGAGAGGGCCAATCTAGGAAGGCGTCGATCCGGCGGGAAGACTTCGCTTGGGTCCCGGCTGGCCGCGTCCTACATGAGGATGCGGGAGATCTCCGCCATGTCCGAACCTCCACGCCGGTTCTCGGTCGGCTTTTCGAGAGGCATACGCCGCCGCTGTCCCAACTGTGGCCAAGGGGCGCTGTTCGCGGGCTACCTGAAGGTCGAACCGACCTGCGCGGTGTGCGGGAACGACAACGGACGATATCGCGCCGACGACGCGCCGCCCTACTTCACCATCCTGATCGTGGGGCATCTGGTGGTCGGGCCGCTGCTGGCCTTCCCCTTCATCTGGAAGGCGCCGCTGTGGCTGGTGCTGGGCACGACCCTGCCTGCGCTGCTGCTCCTCACCCTGCTGCTGCTGCCCCGGGTGAAGGGCGCGGTGATCGGCTTCCACTGGGCGGTGGAGGGCCGCCCGAAGGCTGACGCGGCCGAGCGCTCCAGCCGCTTCGGCGCGGCGCCCTAGACCGGCGCACGCCAGGGTGGCGCGCAACCCGGCAGCCTCCGCTCGTCAGTAGGCGTTGCGCTGCAGCGGCGCTACGACGGCGGTCTTGAGCAGGATCCACAGGTCCATGCCCAGCGACCACTGGGCGATGTACTCGTTGTCGGCGGCGGTGCGGGCGACGATCTGCTCGGTGGTGCGGATCTCTCCACGAAGGCCCCGCACCTGCGCGAGCCCCGTGATGCCCGGCCGGGTGCGGAACCGCTCTTCGTAGCCGGGCGCGAGGGCCGCGAAGTGCTCGTCGTGGGCCAGCGCGTGCGGGCGCGGCCCGACCAGCGACATGTCCCCCTTCAGCACGTTCAGCAGCTGCGGCAGCTCGTCGATGCTGGAGCGGCGCAGGAAATAGCCGACCCGAGTGATCCGCGAGTCGTCGCGGCGCGCCTGGCGCACCACGCCGCCGTCCTCCATCACCCGCATCGTGCGGAACTTCAGCACCCTGAACGGACGCCCGTCGAGGCCGGTGCGGCGCTGCTTGAACAGGATCGGCCCCTCGCTCTCGATCGCGATGGCGAAGGCGACGAGGAGGAAGAGAGGGAACAGGAACACGAGGGCGGCGATCGCCGCGGCCACGTCCAGCACGCGCTTGGTCGCGCTCCGAGCGGCGGCCGACGTGCGACGGCGCTCGGAAGCCGCCGCGGGACCCTCGAGGCGCAGGACCTGTGAGGCCCCTCCGTCTCGCCGGTCGAACTCGGTGACAGTGCTCACGGGGCTGCTCCTCGACGACCGTTTCGCGCTCACACGACGATCGCCGGACGAACGCGGCTGCCCGGTTCGAAGGCGTCCCATGCGCGGACCGTAGCGGGAGATTGGAGCATTCGTCCGCCCCGCACTCCCCAGACACGAATTGACGTCTCCCCCCGCCCTGCAAGCGGACCGGCGGCGGGATGCGTTGCAGCACCCTCAAGCGCCCGGCCAACAGACTTATACCGCACTGCAGCGACATCGGTGACAACCGCGGCGGGAAAACGCCAAATCGTACGCATCACGGGGTCGTGATCGAAAACTGTCCCATGACCGCAAGCCTGCAAGCCGTGAGCTATAACGGTAAGGAAGCGTTCACCCCGTTCGTTAGCCACGAATTGGGACATCGAGGCGCAAGCGTCTGGCGGTCTCAGAAGGAGTTCGTCTTGCTCACGCCCGGCGCCTGCCTCATCGCCCTCCGCATCGTCCTCGTAGCCGCGGCCTCCGCGACGGCCGTGACGCTCCTGGGCTGGATCGGCCTTCCCGGGGGCGTGGAAGGCGCGGCGGCGCGGGCGGCCATCTTTTACGCAATGACGCTGCTGGCCTTCGGCGCCCTTCCGCGGATGCGCCGGGACGACCTCGCGGGCGTCGCCGCGGCCCTGGCCGCCGGAGCGGAGGCCTTCCACGCCCTGTCGCTGCATCAGGTCAGCCCTCTCCTCCTCGGCGCCGACCTCGTCGGCGTCTTCGCGGCCTGGGCGCCGGCCGCCGTCGAGCAGTACCGCCGGCTGGCGCGCGAAGCCCGCTACGTGGCCTTCCGCGACCTGGCCGTCGCCGACCGCCGGCGCGGCCCTGTCGTGCAGGGTAGGTCCGCCGCCCCCGTCCGGGTGACGGCGGTCCGGTGACAGGCGCCCGATGAACGGGCGCTGAATTGT
>CAZZZR010000182.1:0-5533 GCA_964658605.1 uncultured Caulobacter sp.
TCGGTCATGGCCTTGTAGCCGTCAAACCCGTCGGCGACGTTGACGCCGCCGGCCGGTCCCACCACCGGCGTCTCGTCGGTGGAGATGATCTCCACCCTCCCAAAGCCCCGCGCGGGCGGCCCGATCTTAGCGTGGCGCGCCGCGACGTTGGCGGCGTTGACGAAGGCGAGGTTCGAGGCCGCGTCCGTCATGCCGAGCGGCTGAAAGATACGCCTGGGCACGAAGGCGTCCCAGTCCGTCCCCGACACCCGTTTGAGGAGGACGCCCGCCACCACGTAGAGGATGTTGTCGTAGGCGAAGCCCGCGCGGAAACCGCGCACCAGCTTGAAGTAGCGCAGGGCGTGCATCAGCTCCTCCGCCGTGTGATCGCCGGCGGGGAACTGCATCAGGTCGCCGGCGCCTAGCGGCAGGCCGCTGCGGTGCACCAGAAGGTCTCGCACCGTGAACATCTGCGTGACGCAGGGGTCGGCCATCTCGAATTCGGGCAGGTATTTCACCAGCGGCTCGTCCCAGCCGAGCTTGCCCTCCTCCACCAGCATGGCGAGGCCGGCGGCGAGAAACGCCTTGCTGTTGGAGCCGATGGCGAATTCGGTGCGCCCGTCGACGGGGGCGGGGTCGCCCAGCCTGCGGACGCCGTAGCCGCCGACGAAGGGCTTCGCGCCCGGGCGCACCACCGCGACCGCGACCCCTGGGATGTCGAAGGCGGCCATGAAGCGGCGCACCGTCCCGTCCACCGCCTCCGGGCTGAAGGCGGAGGTCGCTCCCCGAGGCTGCGCCTGCGCTATGCCAACGGTCGCGGCGGCCCCCGTCAGGGTCGTCAAAGCGCCTCGCCTCGTGAACCGAGCCATCAGCCCCTCCCGCACGCCCAGGATGCGGGCGCGCCAGGTGCAAAACTATGCATGCCCAAGCCGCTTCGGCAATAAGATGCGCCGGATCAGAAAACACTTGCCAATGTTGCTAAACCCGTTGGAAGGTCCGTCCAAGAAGGAAGGGGATCTCTCATGCGGGCTACGAAGAGAGGCGCGGGCTGGCTTCTCGCAAGCGTCGGGACGCTCGCGCTTCTCCAGGCGCACGGCGCCACGGCGCAGGCGGTGGCTCCGCCCGCCGGGCAGGAGCCGGGGGCGGTCAGCGAAGTTGTGGTGACGGCGGACAAGCGCGCCGAGCGCCTGCTCGACACGCCGCAGGCGGTGACCGCCGTCACCGATCAGGACCTCGCCCGCTTCCAGGCGGTGCGGCTGGCCGACTATGTCGCGCAGGTTCCAGGCTTGAACCTCCTCAGCGAACGCGAGGGCGAGACGCAGATCATCCTGCGGGGCATCAGCACGGGCGGATCGCCCGGCGCCCTGGTCGGCACCTATGTGGACGACACGCCCTACGGATCCTCGACCGTGTTCGCCTTGGGCGGCCTGCTCACGCCCGACCTGGACCCCGGCGATCTGCAACGCATCGAAGTGCTGCGAGGACCGCAGGGCACGCTCTATGGCTCGAGCTCCGAGGGGGGCCTGATCAAGTACGTCACCACGCCGCCGAACCTTCACGCCTACAGCGCCCGTGCGGAGATCGACGGCAGCGCCGGCGACGGCGGCGGCGAGGGCTATGCGGGCCGGCTTAGCGCCAACATCCCGATCGTCACCGACAAGCTGGCGCTGCGCGTCAGCGGCTTCTATCGCCGCGATCCGGGTTTCATCGACGACGCGGGCCGGGGTGTGGAGAACATCGACCACACCCGGGTTGAGGGCCTGCGCGCCTCGCTGCTCTGGAAGCCGATCGAGAAACTGTCCGCGAAGCTGACGATCGCCACCCAGAACCTGAGCGGCCCCAACACCAGCCAGGAGAACGTGGAGCCGGGCACGCTCGACCCCACCTACGGCGACCTTCAGCAGCGCGCCGCCACCGACCAGTTCCTGCGTGTGCGCTACCGCATCTACTCCGCCGACATCGACTACGACCTAGGCTTCGCCGACTTCACCACCGTGACCAGCTACTCGACGATGCAGCAGAACCAGGTGTTCGACTACACGTCCGCGTTCGGCCCGCTCCTGACCGGACTGGTCACCGCCGGCGAACCCATCGTCACCGTCGGCTCCAACATCGGCATGAGCCGGTGGACGGAGGAGGCGAGGCTCGCCTCCAAACCGGGCCTGTTCGAGTGGCGTCTCGGCTTCTTCTTCGACCACGAGCGCAGCGTGCGCGAGGAGCCGGTTAATCTTTACGATCCCGCGAACGGCGGCGCCCAAGTGAACGTGCCAGGGTTGGTCTTCGGCCAGATCGGGCTCCTGTCGCGCTACACCGAGTATGCGGGGTTCGCCGACGCCACCTACCACTTCACCCCGAAGCTCGATCTGCAGGCGGGCATCCGCTACAGCTCGAACGATCAGACTTACAGCCAGCCCACCGACGGCATCCTGGTCGGCGGCAGCGCTTTTTTGGTCGGCGCCTCCTCCGAAGACGCCACCACCTTCCAGGTGACGCCGCGGTACCGCTTCACCGACGACCAGATGATCTACGCCAAGATCTCCAGCGGCTACCGCCCGGGCGGCCCCAACGCCCACACCCCGAACCAGGTCGACGTGGCGACCCAGTTCAGCTCCGACAGCCTCACCAACTACGAGGTGGGCTACAAGGCGGCATTGCTCGACAAGAAGGTGACGCTGGATCTGTCGGCCTTCTATATTGACTGGTCCGACATCCAAATCATCGTGCTCAGCAACGGCGTCTCCAGCCTGGGGAACGGCAAGGGCGCACGCAGCACAGGCTTCGAGGCGGCGGCGACCTACGAGCCGATCCGCGGCCTGCGCTTCTCCGGCAACCTCGCCTACACCAATGCGGAGCTCACTGACGACGCGCCCGGGGTCAACGGCAAGAACGGCGACCGCCTGCCCAACGTGCCTGAATGGGCCGGCACGCTGAACGGCGACTACGACTTCAAGCTCGATCGTCTTCCCGTCTTCGTCGGTGCGACGATCCACTACACCGGCGACCGCTACGCCGGCTTCGCCTCCGGTTCGCCCGACACCTACCAGCGGCCCCTGATGCCGGACTACACGACCGTGGACGTGCGGGCGGGCGTGGAGTTCCACAACGTGACCCTGCAGGTCTACGCGAAGAACCTCGGCGACGAACGGGGCTTCAACGACGTGACCTCATCGGCCTTGGACGGCTACTCGGCCCCGCTGTTCGCGTCGATCATTCAACCGCGCACCTTCGGCTTCGCGCTCAGCGCGGCGTTCTGAAGGTGCGCCCCGCAGCGGCGGCTTGCATCGGGCTCGTGGCGGTCCTGCTCGGCGGCGTCGCGTCGGCCGCCCCGCAGCCGGCGCCGCTTGCCGCCACGGCGGCGGAGATCGCGGCGCTGCCGCCGCCCTTGGCGGACTACCACATGCACCTCCAGACGCCGGCGGTGACCCAGGAGCTCGAGAAGATGAGGGCGAAGGACCCCAACGTCTTCGCCCTTATGGACGCGGAGTTCCTGCAGCCTCGCGACGGCGCAGCCGCGTTACGGGTGCTGGACAGGTCGGGCGTCCGCTACGGCGTCCTCCTTTCCGAGGCCTACATGTTCGCCTCGCCGAGGATGAAGGTCGACGGCGACATCGCCGCTCTGACGCGGGCGGAGAACGCCTTCAACGTGGCGCAGGCCAAGGCGTCGCACGGGCGTCTCCTGGCCTTCATCGGCGTCAATCCGCTGTCGCCCACGGCGAAGACGGAGCTCACTTACTGGACGCGGGCGAGGGGCGCGTCGGGGCTCAAGCTTCACCTCGCCAACAGCCAGCTGAACCTCGATTCCGCCTCGGACCGCGCCGCCTTGGGCGCGACCTTCGCCCTAGCGAGCCGCGAGGCGCTGCCGATCGTCATCCACCTGCGTAACGACAAGACCTTCCCCGCCGCCCGCATTGTGGGCGAGTTCGTGGGCGACGTGCTGCCCAAGGCTGGGGGCTCGCCGGTGCAGATCGCCCACGGCGGCGGATGGGGCGGGCTGGACGAGGAGACGGTGCAGAGCCTGACGGCCTTCGCCGACGCCATTGAGGCGAAGAAGCCGGGGACGAGGAACCTGACCTTCGACCTGACGCTCGTCGTCTACGATCTGCCGCACACCGATCCCTTGCTGGCGCAGCGGTTCGTCGCCCAGATGCGCCGCATCGGCATGGGGCGCTTTGTCTTCGGCTCCGACTGGCCCACCAAGGGCGCGCCGGGAGACTGCGCCAGGGTGATGGAGCAGGGGCTGCCGCTCAGCGCGGCGGAGTGGCGGGTGATCCTGACCCACCGGGCGCGCTGGCTGCCGACGTAGCGCCGGGCAGCTTCGCCGCTCATGGCTTCAGGCGGCGGCCCAAGAAGTCGTCGGTCGCTTTGAACAGCGTCAGCCATGACCGTTCGCGCAGCAGGTTGTGGATCTCGTCGGGGATCACGAGCTGCTCGAAGGGGACGTCGTGCTTGCGCAGCCCCTCGACGAGCTCCACCGACTGAGCGAAGGGCACGTTGCGGTCGTCGTCGGCGTGGACGACGAGCACGGGCGAGCGCCACTGGTCGATCGTGGCCATGGCGGAAGAGTCGAAGGCCAGCTGGGCCGCCCCCTTCGCGGCCAGCGGCCCGGCGAGCGCGGGCAGCATCGCCCGCCAGTCGTGGACGCCGGCGTAGTCTACGCCCACCGCGAGCAGGTTCGAGGCGCGGGACAGCCCCAGCGCCGTCATCAGCCCGCCATAGCTTGCGCCGTAGAGGCCAATGCGCGCGGGATCGACGTCGCTCCGGGTTTTCAGATAGGCGACGGCCCCCAAGATGTCGCCGAGTTCGCTGGCGCCGCCCGGGCCGAAGCCCTCGGCCTCGCGGTAGTTCAGACCGTAGCCGATCCCGCCGCGGTAATTTACCGACAGCACCACATAGCCTTCGCCGGCGAGGTACTGGTTCATGCCATACATGGCGCTGTAGGCGTCCATCGGGTGCCAGCCGAGCAGCATCTCCCGGTAGGGGCCGCCGTGGAAGAACAGGATGGCCGGCCCGGGCTTGCGGGCTCCGCCCTTGGGCGCGAACAGCTGGCCGTGGGCGAGGAATCCGTCCGGTCCCGTGAAGGTGACCGCCTGCGGCTGCACCATCGCCGCGGCGGGAAAGTCCTTGGGGATGGCGTCGGGAGCGAGGTCGGCGATGCCCGACGGTTCGACCGAGACAGGGCTCAGCGGGTTGCGCGCGTCGCTGTGCAGGGCGAGCACCCTCCCGTCGCTGGTGACGACCGGATAGTCTTCGACGCCGCGCGTGGCCGCCTGAGCGCCGGTCAGGGGCCGCGCCGCGCCCCCCGCCACGTCGACGGACCAGAGGTTCCAGCGGTCGGTCTCGTACGCGTTTGAGGAGTAGACCACACGGCGCCGGTCGGGGCTCAAGCCGACGTTGAACACCTCGTACCCGCCGCCGGCGCCGAGCTCCGTCGCAGCGCCGCCCGCGGCCGGAACGGCGTAGAGGTGCGTCCAGCCCGTGCGCTCCCAGGGGAAGACGATGCGGTCGCCCGCGCCCCACATCAGCTGGCGATCGGCCAGCAGGGCGTGGAAGACGC
>CAZZZR010000183.1:0-5513 GCA_964658605.1 uncultured Caulobacter sp.
GGCCGCGAGGCGGGCCGTCCGCCGTCTCGCCTGGCGCCGTGGGAGCGCCGCGCGCGAAGGCTCCCCGCGCCCAGGCCGGGAGAGCCCGCATGAACGCCCTAACTCCCATCGTCGCAGTCGGGTCGTACCCCGCCGCGCCCACCCGGCCGACCGCCGTCTGGAGCGGCCGGCCGGATTGGACCGCGTCCCTCGTGCGCATCTGGAAGGTCGGTTGGGTCGCCGCCTGGTTCGCCGCGCTCCTCGCCGACGGCCTGCGGCTGGCCGTGGCGGCGGCCGCCGGCCCCGCACGCGCGCTCGCCTGGGCGGGTGAGGAGCGGCTCGCGCTCGTCGCGGCCGTCGTGCTGCTCGGGCTCCTCGCCTTGGCGGCGCTTACCCGCCGCAGCACGCGCTACACCATCGAGGCGCGCTCGGTGACGCTGCGCTACGGCCTGGCGCTGCCGGCCACCCTGGTGATCCCGTTCGCCGCCATCGCGCAGGTGGACGTGCGCACCCACCGCGACGGGACGGGGGACGTGGCGCTGCGGCTGAAGCCCGGGCAGGGCGTGATCTACCCCAAGCTCTGGCCCCACGCCCGTCCCTGGCGGTGGATGCGGGCCGAGCCTATGCTGCGCTGCGTGCCGGACGCGGGCGTCGCCGCCGCCCTCCTCTGCCGGGCGCTGGCCGCGCGCGACCGGATAGCGGCGGAATAGGCGCGGCTACTCGCCGCCCGTCGACCGCTTCAGATCCTGCGCCCGCTGCAGGTGGCGCTCGATCATCGGGAGGTCCGCCTGCGCCGCCGCCTTCAGGTCGGCGTTGGAGCCCATCCGGGCGTATCCGCCCTCCGTCGCCAGGGCCTGTCGATGGGCGAGAACCTGCTGGCGCACATAGGCCTTGTCGAAGTCCGCGCCGCGCAGCCCCTGCAACGCCGCCAGCAGCATCGTCTGGTCGCCCCCCACCGAGCCGGACGGCGGCTCCAGCCCCGCACGGCCCGCCGCGGCCGCCAACGACGAGAGCGCGGCGGTGTGCTCGCGAACCATCTCCTGCGCGAAAGCCCGGACGCCTGTGTCGTGGGACTCCGTCAGGGCGACGTGGGCGGCCATGATCTCGTATCCGTCCGCCCCGCCCGCGGCGTCGACGAAGTCCTGCGGACTGACGGGCGGCGGCTGCGCCAGCGCGGGCGCGGCCAGAAGGCCCGCGAGCACGAGCGCCGCAACGGCCAAGTGCGGGGCGGGGAACGATGTGCGCGCGCTCACGGTTGGCCCTGCCCGCCGCCGGCGCCGTAGATGTTGCCGGTGGTGTAGCTGCCGTCGTCCTCGGCCAGGCGCACATAGATCCCCGCCAGCTCCGCGGGCTGGCCCGGGCGGCCCAGCGGCGCGGTGGCCCCGAAGGTCACGACCTTGCCGGGCGAGGCGCCGCCCGAGACCTGCAGCGGCGTCCAGATCGGACCGGGCGCCACGCCGTTCACGCGGATGCCCTTCGTGCCCAGCTGCTTGGCCAGCGACTTGACGTAGTTCATCGTGGCGGCCTTGGTTTGCGCGTAGTCGTAGAGGTCGGGGGAGGGATCGTAGGCCTGCTCCGACGTCGTGCCGATGATGACCGAGCCGGGCTGCAGGTGCGGCAGCGCCGCCTTGATGATCCAGAACGGCGCGTAGATGTTGGTCTTCATCGTGGCGTCGAAGTCTTCGTCGCTGACGTCAAGGATCGAGGCGCGGGACTGCTGGCGGCCTGCGTTGCTGACGATGGTGTCCAGCCCTCCGAGCCCTTGCACCGCGCGCGAGACCAGCTCGCGGCAGAAGGCGGCGCTCCTCAGGTCGCCGGGCAGCGGCACGGCGGTTCGGCCCGCGCGACGGATCAGCTCGACCACCTCGCGCGCATCAGGCTCCTCCGCCGGGAGGTAGTTGATCGCCACGTCCGCCCCTTCGCGCGCGAAGGCGATGGCCGCGGCCCGCCCCATCCCGGAGTCGCCTCCGGTGATCAGCGCCTTACGCCCGCGCAGTCGGCCCGAGCCGACGTAGCTGGTCTCGCCATGGTCCGGGCGAGGCTGCATGCGTCCCGCGAGGCCCGGCCATGCCTGCGTCTGCTCGGGGAAGGGCGGCTTGGGATGCTTGGTGCGCGGGTCCTGCTTGCCGCCCTGGGATTGGGTCGCGGGAGCCTGCGCCTGGGCCGCGCCGGCCAGAGCTGCGGCGGAGCCGGCGGTCGCGGCGGTGAGGAGCGCGCGGCGGTTCGTGTCTGTCATCGGTCCTCGCTGGGAAAGCCCCTCTCAACCCGCCCGGCTCCCAGGATGTTTCGGTCCGACGACGGCCGATTTGAGATTTTAGGCGAGCGGGTTCGGCGTCAGCGGGCGAGGAACAGCGGCCATGCGCGGCCGGTTGCCTATCCGACCCCGCCAAGGAAGCGCCATGCAGTCCAGCCCGAACGTCCCCGACGACGCCCGCAAGTCCAAGTCCGACCGTGACGCCCGCGGCGCGGTCGCCGTCCGCGCCGTGACGATCGGCAAGCCTCGCGAGGAGGTCTACGCCTTCTTCCGCCGCTTCTCGAACCTCGCCGGCGTGATGGAGCACGTGGTTCGCATCGACGAGATCGACGAGACCCGCTCGCATTGGGTGGTGAAGGCGCCGACGGGGACGGTCGAGTGGGACTCGGTGATCACCGCCGACGAACCCGGTCGCCGCATCGCCTGGGAGACGGCTCCGGGCGCCGACGTGAAGAACCACGGCGTGGTGGAGTTCCGCGACGCCCCTCCCGGCCGAGGTTCCGAGGTGCACGCCTCCATCGTCTACGAGCCTCCCGGCGGAGCGCTCGGCAAGGTCGTGGCCGAGTTGTTCCAGAAGGAGCCGGGGATGCAGGCCAAGCGCGACCTTCGTCGCCTGAAGATGTTCCTGGAGACCGGCGAGATCGCCACCACCGACTATCCGGACGCCGCACCCCGCTACAAGAAGGCCGACGCCACCGACGACGCCAAGGCGGCCGAGACGCGCTGAGCCGCGCCGCCGCCCCTTTCCACACAGATAGCTTCCGGGAGTTTCCGATGCGCGCCCTCACCTGGCACGGCAAGCACGACGTCCGCGTCGACACCGTGCCCGATCCCAAGATCGTCAACCCGCACGACATCGTTATCAAGACCACCGCCACCGCCATCTGCGGTTCGGACCTGCACCTATACGACGGGGTGATCCCGACCATGGTCCCGGGCGACATCCTGGGTCACGAGTTCATGGGTGAGGTGGTCGAAGTCGGGCCGGAGGTCACCAACCTGAAGGTCGGCGACCGCGTGGTGAACCCCTTCACCATCGCCTGCGGCCAGTGCTTCCACTGCAAGAGCCAGTTCTTCAGCGCCTGCGAGAATTCCAACCCCGCCGACAAGGCGCCGATGATGGAGGCGCTCTACGGCTACTCGGGCTCTGGCCTCTTCGGCTACTCCCACATGATGGGCGGCTACGCGGGCGGGCAGGCGGAGTATGTGCGCATCCCGTTCGGCAACGTCGGCCCGATCAAGATCCCCGACGGGCTGGACGACGAGCAGGTGCTGTTCCTCAGCGACATCTTCCCGACCGCCTACCAGGCGGTGGAGAACTGCAACATCCAGCCGGGCGACACCATCGCCGTCTGGGGACTCGGCCCCGTCGGCCTCCTGGCGGTGAAGAGCGCCTTTCTGCTGGGCGCGCACCGGGTGATCGCCATCGACCACCGCGCGCGCCGGCTGGAACTGGGCAAAGAAGCGGGCGCCGAGGTGATCAACTTCGAGGAGGTGCGGGTCAACGAGGCCCTGACCGAGATGACCGGCGGCCGCGGCCCTGACTCCTGCATCGACTGCGTGGGCCTGGAGGCGCACGGCTGGGCGGTCGACAACGTGCTCGACTTTATCAAGACCACCCTGCACGTCAGCTTCGACCGCCCACACGTGCTGCGGGAGGCCATCGTCGCCTGCCGCCCGGGCGGCACGCTCTCCATCCCCGGCGTCTACGGCGGCCTGCTCGACAAGGTCCCGTTCGGCGCGGCGTTCGGAAAGGGCCTGACCTTCAAGATGGGCCAGACCAACATGCACAAATACCTCGCCCCCCTGCTGGAGCGCATCCAGAAGGGCGAGATCGACCCTGGCTTCATCATCAGCCATCGCCTCTCGCTGGAAGACGCGCCCATGGGCTACAAGGCCTTCCACGATCAGCAGGACGAGTGGACCAAGGTGGTGCTCAGGCCGAACTGAGGCGCGACTAGGCGTCGTCCGGCGGTGCGGTCAGCCTCCAGCGGCCGCGCCGCGCCGCCCAGCCGCCCCATGCGACGCCGGCCGCGGCGATCGCGACCGTGACGATCAGGCTCGGCCGGCCCTCTGCCGCGTCCATCGCCTCGGTCACGAGCACGCCCGCCAGCGCCAGCAGGAGCGCCGCGGGCAGGACGGGAAAGCCGGGGGCTCGGTAGGCGGCGCGCTCCAACCGGCGGTCCCTGCGACCCATCAGGAACGCTAGGCACAGGGCGGCGTAGATCAGGGTGATCCCGGTCCCGGTCAGCACCAGCAGCCAGTGCAGCGGCAGGAGGCACAGGGCCGCCGTCGCCGCGCATACCGCCAGGGTCGCGACCGTCGGGGCGCCTGCACGCACGCCCGCGCCCGCATCCGGCCCCGTGGCCGTCAGAGCCAGGTTCAGCCGCGCGCCGGGCCACACGCCGTCGCGGCCCAGCGCATAGACCTGCCGCGCCGACAGGAGCACCGTCGCCACCGCCGCGTTCGCCAGCGCCAGCGCCACGGCCAGCGAGGTCGCCGCCCGAACGCCGGCCCCCAGCCGCTCGCCCACCAACGCCTGCAGCATGTCGGGCGCGGCGAACAACGCCTTCAGGTCCGGCGCGCCGGTCAGCACCGTGGCGACGGGCGGAAGCTCCGCCAGCACGGTGGTCGCCAGCGCCAGCATCACGGCCGCGGCGACGCGCCGGCGCGGCCGCTCCAGCTCCTCCGCGAAATAGACGGCCGCGCCATAGCCGTCGTAGGCGAAGAGGGCCACCGAGGCCGCCAGCACGATCGCGCCCGCGCCGACCGGCCCGTCCGCGCGCACGGGGTGCGCCAGAAGCACAGCCCATCCGCGCTCCCGGTGCAGGGCGCCCGCCACCGCGACGGCGCCCACCGCTCCCAGCTCCAGCACCAGGAAGACGCCGGTGAGGAGCCCACCTGCCCCGACGTTCAGGAGGCCGACGCCGCAGGCGCCCGCCACCACCACCAGCGCCACCCCGATGGCGGGCGCGGCGGGCCAGGCGGCGTGCAGGTACTCCGCCACGCCCAGCGCGAACACTGCCGCGGTCAGGACCGAGTTCAGGAGGTTGACCGCCAGCACCGCGAACGCCGCCCGTGGCCCCGCCACCCGCCCGACGATGGCGTACTCCCCGCCCGCGTAGGGGAAGGCGGACGCCAGTTCCGCATAGACGGTCGACATCCCCGCCGCGACCAGCGCCGCCAGCCCCATGGCCAGGAGCGCTCCCGTCCCCGCCTGCCGGATCACGTCCGGCACGATCACGAACAGCGACGACGCGGGCGTGGCCGCCGAGAGGGT
>CAZZZR010000184.1:0-5507 GCA_964658605.1 uncultured Caulobacter sp.
CGGCGGCGGTACAGGCACCCACCGCATGGACGTGGAGGAAGGCGCGTTCACCGAGCTGCAGGTCGGCTCCTACGTCTTCATGGACGACCAGTACGGCGCCTGCGCGCTGGTGGAGGACGGACCCAATCCCTACGAGACGGCGCTGATGGTCGACGCCAGGGTGGTGAGCGCCAACGCGGGGCCGCTCGTCACCATCGACGCGGGCTTCAAGGCCTTCTCCACCGACGCCGAGCGCCCGCGGATTCTCTCGGGCGCGCCGGAGGGGGCCGCCTACGCCTTCATGGGCGACGAGCACGGCGCGGTGATCCTGCCGTCGGGCGCGAACAACCGGCCGGGGCTTGCGGACCGCGTGACCCTGGCCGCGCCGCACTGCGATCCCACCGTGAACCTGTACGCGACCTACCATGTCGTGCGCGGCGAGGCGTTGGTGGCGCTGTGGCCGGTGACCGCGCGCGGGATGTCGCGCTGAGCGCCGAGCTTAAGCGCATGTAACTTGAGCGCTTCGCAGGCGGGCGCCATCGTCGCCCCTTGAAAGGGCTCCCGCCGGTGCGGGAGGCGGCCAGCTCGCGTCCTTCGGGAGCGAAGCGGGCGAGCAGGGGCGAACGATGAAGCGAATTCTCCTGGCGGGCGCGTGCCTGGCCTTCCTGTCGACCACGGCGATCGCGCAGAGCACCGATCCGGACGCGCCGAAGGGCCGCCTGACCGACGCGGCCAAGCCCAGCGCCTACCGCCTGGACTTCACCATCCGCCCCGACCAGCCGGGCTTCTCCGGCCACGACGAGATCGACGTCGCCATCAAGGCGGCGACGCCCAGGCTCTACATGCACGGACGGGACCTGAAGGTTTCCAAGGCCGTCGCGGTGGTCGGCGGCCGCGAGCTTCCGGCGACCTGGACGCAGGTCGATCCGACCGGCGTGGTGCGCCTCGACTTCGCCAAGCCCCTGCCCGCGGGGAAGGCGACGCTCAAGTTCGACTACGAGGGGACCTTCGGCGACAGCCCGTCGGGCCTCTACCACATCAAGGTCGGCGACCGCTGGTACAGCTGGACCCAGTTCGAATCCACCGACGCCCGCGCCGCCTACCCGTCGTTCGACGAGCCGGGCTTCAAGACGCCCTTCACCGTCTCCGTCACCACCGACCCGGGCCTGGTCGTCGTCACCAACACGCTGGAGGCCGGCGTGACCAAGGCCGGTTCCGGGGCGAACGCCATGGAGACGCACCGCTTCGCGACCACCAAGCCGCTGCCGACCTATCTCGTGGCCATCGACACCGGGCCCTTCGCGCACCCGACCGGCGCCGTAGCGCCCGACGCGGAGCGCTCCGCGCCCCTGCCCCTGGGCGCCGCCGTGACCCAGCCGCAGGCGGGCAAGACCGGCTACGTCATGGCCGAGACGCCGCGGATCGTGACGCTGCTGGAGGACTACTTCGGCCAGCCCTTCCCCTTCCCCAAGCTGGACCAGATCGCCAGCCCCGAGATGCCGGGCGCCATGGAGAACGCCGGCGCCGACACCTACGCCGACGACATCATCGTCCTCGACAAGGGCGCGACCACCCGCCAGCGGCAGGTGTTCGGCATGGTGGTCAGCCACGAGCTCTCACACCAGTGGTTCGGCGACCTCGTCAGCCCCGACTGGTGGGACGACATCTGGCTGAACGAGAGCTTCGCCAACTGGATGGGCTACCGTATCGGCAATGCCTGGCGCCCCGAGCTGCACATCGGCACCGGCGCCATCGCCGAGGGCCTGGCCGCCATGAACACCGACGCGCTGGAGGTCGGTCGCCCCATCCACCAGCACATCGCCGAGAACAGCCAGATCGACGGCGCCTTCGACAACATCACCTACGGCAAGGGCGGCCAGGTGATCGCGATGATGGCCGCCTACATGGGCGACGACCAGTTCAAGGCGGGCGTGCGCCTGCACCTGTCGCGGCACATGTACGGCAACGCCACGACCGAGCAGTTCTTCGGCGCGCTGGCCGACGCGGCGCACGACCCGCGCATCCTCGCGGCGATGAAGAGCTTCGTGGACCAGCCCGGCGTGCCGGTGGTGACCTTCACCCGGTCCGGCGGGACGCTCACCGCCACCCAATCGCGCTACGCCTTCCTGGGCGCTCACCCTGCGGGGGAGAGCTGGACCATCCCCCTTTGCCTGAGCGCCGGGACGACGCGCAGTTGCACCCTGCTCGACAAGGCGTCGATGACGGTGAAGGCGCCCACCGGCGGCCCGCTGATGCCCAACGCCGGGGGGACCGGCTACTACCGCTTCGAACTGTCGGCGTCCGACTGGAGCGCGCTGATCGCCGCCCTCCCGACCCTGCCAGCGGGCGAGGCGCTGGCCGCGGACGACAGCCTGTGGGCCTCGTTCCGCGCGGGACACGCGCCCGCGACAAGCCTGCTCGCCGAGGCGAAGTCGATGCTCGGCCAGCCCGACGCGAACGCCAGCCTCACTCCCGGCCACCGCATGGCGGGCCTGCGGCTGCGGGGCCTGGTGGCGGGCCCGGCGGTCGCGGACTACCGCCGGTTCATGGAGGGGCTCTACGCGCCCAAGCTCGCCGCGCTGGGCTTCGATCCGGCCGCGGGCGTCTACGCCAAGGAGGATCCGGACAGGCAGCAGCTGCGCCACGACCTCGTGGGTCTCGTCGCCGACGAGGCTTCCGATCCGGTGGTGAACGCCAAGCTCGCCGCCGCCGCCAAGGCCTACCTGGCGGGCGACGCCAAGGCGCTGGACCAGGGCTTCATGGGCGACGCCTTCGGCGCCTACGTGAAGGCCGGGGGCGTTCCGGCGGCCCAGGCGGTCGCGGACAAGGCGCTGGCCAGCGAAGACCCCGTGTTCCGCAGCGCGGCGCTGAACTCCATCGGCGGCACGGGGCGGCAGGACGTGGCGGCCTGGATACTCGGCTTCAACGACCCGCGCCTGCGCCCGCTGGAGCGGATCGGCTTCCTGCAGGGGCTCGTCGCCACCGCCGAGACCAAGGACGCGGCGGGCGAATGGCTGATCGCCAACTATGAGAAGCTGGCGTCGGGATCCAACGGCATCTTCATCTCGAGCCGCCTGCCGGGCGCGCTCGGGGCGCAGTGCTCGGCGGAGCAGGCGGCCAGGATCGAGGCGACGCTCGGGCCCAAGGTCAAGGCGCTGGGTCGCGGCGTGCTGGAGTTCGACCGCACGGTCGAGGCGGTGCGCCACTGCGGCGACCTGAAGACGGCTCGCCAGGCGGACATGGCCGCCGCGCTGAAGGCGGCCAGCTAGAGAAGGCGGGGCGGCGCGGCGAGCGTCGCCCTCCTCCTGCGGGCGTCACGCCGTTTAGCCGAACGGCTGCGCTGGCGAGCGGCGACGCGCCCCTCTACAAGCCCGTCGTCGGCGTCCGGAAGGCCGCCGGCCTTGGCCTCGGCACGGGCGGGCGGATGACGCGCAGGGCGATCGCAGGCGGGCTGACGGCCGCGGCTTTGGCGCTGCCGGGCTGCGCGCGCGGGGTGCTCGACCCGGCCGGGCCCGTGGCCGGCGGGGAGCGCACGATCCTCCTGGATTCCCTGGCGATCATGCTGGCGATCGTGCTGCCCACCATCGCCGCCACGCTGGGCTTCGCCTTCTGGTACCGGGCGAAGAACGCCAAGGCGGCGTACGACCCCGACTTCGAATACTCCGGCCGCATCGAGCTCGTGACCTGGTCCATCCCGGCGATGACGGTGCTCCTGCTGGCCGGCGTCGCCTGGATCGGCTCCCACGCCTACGATCCCTTCAAGCCGCTGGAGTCGAAGGTCGCGCCCCTGCAGGTGCAGGTGGTGGCGCTCGATTGGAAGTGGCTGTTCATCTACCCGCAGGAGGGCATAGCCAGCGTTGATCGGCTGGTGCTGCCGGCAGGGCGTCCGGTCAACTTCCAGATCACCTCGGCCACGGTGATGGACAGCTTCCTGGTCCCTCAGCTCGGCGGGCAGATCTACGCCATGCCCGGCATGACCAGCCGGCTCAGCCTGCAGGCGGACGCGCCGGGCGAGTTCCGCGGCATCTCGGCCCACTACAGCGGCGAGGGCTTCGCCCACATGAACTTCCCGGTGCAGGCGAAGTCGGAGGGCGACTACCGCGCCTGGGTCGCGGCCGCCCGCGCCGCGCCGCCGCTGGACGAGGCCGCCTACCGCGGGCTGGCGCAACGATCGATCACCAAGGCGCCGCTGGCCTTCGGGTCCCCGGCGCCGGACCTTTTCGCCCGGATCGTCGCGGGACGGGCGCCCTCGGCGCCCCCCGCGGCGGTGAACTCCGGCGGCCGCGCGAAGGCGGAGACCTGATGTTCGGCAAGCTCTCTTGGGCGTCGATCCCCTTCGACGAGCCCATCGTGATGGTCACGGCGCTGCTGCTGTTCCTGGGTGTCGGGACGGTCCTGGCGCTGATCACGCTCAAGGGCTGGTGGCCCTACCTGTGGCGAGAGTGGATCACGAGCGTCGACCACAAGCGGATTGGGGTGATGTATTGCACCTTGGCCCTGGTGATGCTGCTGCGCGGGTTCGCCGATGCGCTGATGATGCGCTCGCACCAGGTGATGGCGGCGGGGGCGGGGCACGGCTTCCTCCCGGCCGACCACTACGACCAGATCTTCTCGGCCCACGGCACGATCATGATCTTCTTCATGGCCATGCCCTTCATGATCGGGCTGATGAACTTCGCCGTGCCGCTGCAGCTCGGCGTGCGCGACGTGGCCTTCCCGGTTCTGAACTCGGTCGCCTTCTGGCTCACCGCCACCGGCGCGCTCCTGATGAACATGAGCCTGGTGATAGGGGAGTTCGCCCGCACCGGCTGGATCGCCTACCCGCCCCTGTCGGAGCTGGCGTTCTCGCCCGGGGTGGGCGTCGATTACTACCTGTGGGCGCTGCAGATATCGGGGCTCGGAACGCTTCTGGGCGGCATCAACCTCGTCACCACCATCCTGAAGATGCGCGCGCCGGGCATGACCTACCTGCGCATGCCGATGTTCTGCTGGACGTCCCTGGCCGCCAACCTCCTGATCGTGGCCGCCTTCCCGATCCTGACCGCCACCTTCGCCATGCTGAGCCTGGACCGCTACCTCGGCTTCCACTTCTTCACGGTCGAGGGCGGCGGCAACCTGATGATGTTCGTCAACCTCATCTGGGCGTGGGGCCACCCGGAGGTCTACATCCTGATCCTGCCCGCCTTCGGGGTGTTCAGCGAGGTGGTCTCGACCTTCTCGGGCAAGCCCTTGTTCGGCTACCGCTCCATGGTGATCGCGACCATGGCGATCTGCATCCTCTCCTTCATGGTGTGGCTGCACCACTTCTTCACCATGGGCGCGGGGGCCGACGTGAACGGCTTCTTCGGCATCATGACCATGGTCATCGCCGTGCCCACCGGGGTGAAAGTGTTCAACTGGCTCTTCACCATGTTCCGCGGCCGTGTGCGGTACGAGCCGCCGATGCTGTGGGCGGTCGGCTTCATGGTCACGTTCGTGATCGGCGGCATGACCGGCGTGCTGCTGGCCGTGCCCCCCGCCGACTTCCA
>CAZZZR010000185.1:0-5501 GCA_964658605.1 uncultured Caulobacter sp.
GTGGGAGGCGGCGCGCGACGTCGCGGTGCTGACGCTGCTCTACGGCTGCGGCCTGCGCATCTCGGAAGCGCTGTCGCTCACCGGCGCGCACGTGCCCTGCCCCGAGACGCTGCGCATCACCGGCAAGGGCGGCAAGACGCGGCTGGCCCCCGTGCTGCCGGTCGTGCGCGAGGCGATCGACGCCTACGCCGCCGCCTGCCCCTTTCCCATCACCCGCGAGGGCCCCCTGTTCTTCGCCAAGCGCGGCGGGGCGCTGGGCCCGCGGCCGGTGCAGCGGCGGATGAGCGTGCTGCGGGGGCGGCTCGGCCTGCCCGACAGCGCCACCCCCCACGCCCTCCGCCACAGTTTCGCCACGCACCTGCTGGCGGCCGGCGCAGACCTCCGCTCGATCCAGGAGCTCCTCGGCCACGCCTCGCTGTCGACCACGACGCGCTACGCCGACGTGGACGCGGCGCACCTGATGGCCGCCTACGCCGCAGCCCATCCCCGCGCCTGAGCGCGTTCAGCGCGTCGCGGGCGAACCAAGCCGCTTCCTGCCCGGTTCTAGCCCGGAACGTTTGAAACCGGAGTCTCCCCATGGCCGACGACGCCACCATCGCCCGCACAGTCCAGGACCAGCGCGAGGTGCAGGACCAGGTCGCCGAGTCCGATACGCACGCCCCCGAGTCCAAGTCGGGCGCGGTACAGGCGGGCGCCCGCCGCTATCCCGAACCCCCGCTGCCCCGGCAACACCAGAAGAAGCCGGGCGTCGAGGCCGACCTCGACCCGCCGCCGATGTACGACGCGCCCTTCTACAAGGGCTCGGGCAAGCTGGAGGGCGAGGTGGCGATCGTCACCGGCGCGGACTCCGGTATCGGCCGCTCGGTGGCCGTGCTGTTCGCCCGCGAAGGGGCCGACGTCGCCATCCTCCACCTCGACGAGGACGAGGACGCCGAGGTCACGCGCAAGGCCGTAGAGGCGGAAGGCCGTCGCGCGCTGGTCATAAAGGGCGACGTGAAGGACCGCGAATACTGCTTCGCCGCCGTTGAGCAAGTGGTGGACGCCTGGGGCCGGGTGGACGTCCTGGTCAACAACGCCGCCTTCCAGGTTCACACCCGGCGCTTCGAGGACCTGACCGAGGAGCACTTCGACCAGACGCTGCGCACCAACCTCTACGGCTACTTCCACATGGCGCAAGCGTGCGTGCCGCACATGAAGGCGGGCTCGGCGATCGTGAACACCGGCTCCGTCACCGGCCTGATGGGCAACAAGAACCTGATCGACTACTCGACCACCAAGGGCGGCATCCACGCCATGACGCGGACGCTGGGGACCAACCTCGCGCCTCGCGGCATCCGGGTGAACGCCGTCGCGCCAGGACCCGTCTGGACGCCGCTCAACCCCAGCGACCAGGAGGCCGACAAGATCGAGCAGTTCGGCGCCGACACGGTGATGAAGCGCCCCGCGCAGCCGGAGGAGATCGCCCCCGCCTACGTCTTCCTGGCGTCGAAGCAGACCTCGAGCTTCATCACGGGCGAGATCCTGCCGATCATCGGCGGCTATCAGGGCGGCTGATGTCCTCAGTGCAGGGTCGGCGGGGGCGAAGCCGCCTCCGCCGGCTCGCGCAGCGGCAGGTCGAGGCCGGCGACCGTCAAGGCGGCCGCGACATGCTGGGCCGCCATCAGACTGGCTTCCGTGGGCGGCTTGCCGAGCAGGCCAGACATCCTGTCACGAAGAAGCCCCTCGTCGCCCGTCGCGAGCGACGCCTGCGCAGCGGCGATCGCGCCCAGCACGCAGCGCTCGTCCTCGGTGAGCCGGCAGCAGCCAGGCGTATGCAGCCGCACCCGACGCGCACCCGCCACGCCCACCATCCGCACGAACACCAAGAGGTCGCCGAGCGCCGCTTCGCCCCCGCCGCCCATCAGTCCGCAGAAGGTGCGGTGCAGGACCGGGCAGTCGCCATGACCCAGCGCGGTGAGCCGGAACCCGAACAGCACCAGGTGTTCGCCCCGCGCGAGGTCGCGGACATCGTCTGAGTCTTCCGCATGCCGCATCGCGCCGCTCCATCAGGTCTGATCGGGCGTGCAGACTGGCTTAGTTGATATCGCTTCGCAACAGCATTCTCAGCGCAACTGACAGCGGCGCGCGAGTTCGGCGCGGACGGCGGAGGCGAAGCGGGCGGTGGCGAGATCCTCCACCTCGTTGCGGTCGTACTGTGCGAACACCTCGTGCGGCCGCACGATGTCGCGGTACCCCCGCGCCATCTTGCGCCGCCAGTGCTCCCGCGAGCGGGTGAAGTAGTGCGAGACCTGCAACAGGCCGTAGTCGGGCGCGTCGGCCGTGAAGGCGGGCGGCCCGAACGTGGCCGGCCGCCCGTCGGGCCGCACATAGGCGCCGCGGACGGCGAAGGTGTGCGGCGTCAGCGGTCGGGCGCCGCGGGGGCGCACGATGGACTTCACCACCCGGTTCTCCACGAAATCGTCGGGCGCCCGGCGGCAGAAGGCGTCGATCACCAGACCCTGCGGCGCGACGTCGTGCCCGGACGAGCCGAAGATCGCCCAGTTCACCGCCACGGCGCCGGGGTCCGGCAGGGCGGCGAGCACCTCCCGCAGTCCTGAGCCGCAGGTCGGGGTGAGGAACTCGTCCGAGTCCAGGAAGGCGACCCAGTCGAACCGCCGCAGCAGCCTCAACGCGACAGCGTAGGCCCAGAGCTGCGCCCGCCGGTCGCGCACCGGCCACGGTAGGAGCGTGATCGAGGCGGACTGTGCGGCGCGGCGCACGACGGCCTGCGTCCCGTCGCGAGACCCGTTGTCAAACACCAGGATGTGGTCGACGCCGACGACGTGGTGGAAGGCCAGCCATTCGGCGATGTCGGCCGCCTCGTCGCGCACGTAGAGGCAGGCCGCGATGCGCGGTCGGCCCGTCGGCGGCGAGCTCACCGCTCGTCCCGGGCGAAGACGGCTACCGCCTGCAGCGAGGTGGACCGGGACGAGGGGGTGTAGCCCACCAGCCGCAGGTGCGGGGCGGCGAGGTCGGCCAGGTGCGCCGCGGTGGCGTAGGCGGCCAGGTTGTTCGATCCTTCCAGGCTGTCGAACCGGACGGCCCAGCCGCGCTCCGCCAGCGTCGCGTCCAACCCGGAAGCGCCGGGATGCTCGGGATCGTGAAAGGTGAGGAGGGCGAAGCCGCCGGGCTTCAGCAGCCGCCCCAGTTCCGCCAGCCACGCCTCGGCTGTCCCTTCCCGCAGATGGGTGAGCACGGAGCAGCCATAGACGATGTCGAAGGCGGCGGCGGGCAGCGTCGTCGGAGGCTGAGGGGCCACGACCCGGTAGTCGCCCGGCAGATGGGCGGCGGACCAGCGGACCAGACGGGCGTTGATGTCGACGCCGGTGAAGGCGCGCGCGCGCGGCGCGACATGGCGCGAGAGTCGGCCGCACCCACATCCCCACTCCAGCACCGAGGCCTCGGCGAAGGGCGGCGCGCCGGCCTTGCGGAGCTCCGCCTCGAACTCGGCGGCGTTGCGCTCGCCCGACTGCTGGAACCAGTCGAGGTCGGGCGTGCCCACCACCAGGGTGCGCAGGTAGGGCGGCGGCGCGGGCGGATCGCCGTCCGACGTCGCGACCCGGCGATCTCTCCGCGAGATCAGCCACTCGCGGCTGCGGAACACCGCGCGCCGCAAGCCCAAGCGGTCGATCCACCGCGCGGCTGTCCGGCGCACGGCCGCATCCATCGGGTCAGGTCCGGCGGCGACCGCTCAGGCCTGCATCGTCCAGCCCTCGACCCCCATCGCCGCCTGGCGCAGGGCCTCGGAGCGGGTGGGGTGGGGGTGGCTGGTGCGGGCGACGTCCTCGCTGGCGGCGCCGAACTCCATCGCGACGCAGTATTCGCCGATCATCTCGCTGACCGAGGGCCCGATCATGTGGACGCCGAGGATCCGGTCGGTGGTTGCATCGGCCAGCACCTTCACGAAGCCCTCGGCCTCGTGGTTGACCTTGGCTCTGGAGTTGGCGGTGAAGGGGAACTTGCCGGCCTTGTAGGCTGTGCCCTTGGCCTTCAGCTCCTCCTCGGTCTTGCCGACCCAGGCCACTTCCGGCGCGGTGTAGATGACGCCCGGGATCACGTCGTAGTTCACGTGGCCCGCCTTGCCCGCCATCAGCTCGATCACGGCCACCGCCTCGTCCTCGGCCTTGTGGGCCAGCATGGGGCCGTAGGTGACGTCGCCGATCACCCAGACGCCGGGGGCCGACGTCTTGTAGTGGTCGTTGGGGATGAATCCCCGGCCGTCGGGTTCCACGCCGACCGTCTCCAGGCCCAGGCCCTCGGTGTAGGGTCGGCGGCCGACGGCGACGAGCACCACCTCGGCCTCGATCGTCTCGGCCGCGCCGCCCTTCACGGGCTCGTAGGCGACCGTCACGCCCGTGTCGGACGTCTCGGCGCCGGTGACCTTCACCCCGAGCTTGAACTTGACGCCCTGCTTGGTCAGCGCGCGCTGGAAGGCGGTGGCGACCTCGCCGTCCGCGCCCGGAATGGTGCGGTCCAGGTATTCGAGCACCGTCACCTCCGCCCCGAGCCGGCGCCAGACCGATCCCAGCTCCAGCCCGATGATGCCCGCGCCGATGACGACCATGGACTTGGGCACGCCCGGGAGCGCTAAGGCGCCCGTGGAGTCCACGATCCGCTTCTGGTCCACGGTCACGCCCGCGACGTTCGACGGCTCCGAGCCCGTGGCGATCAGGATGTTCTTGGTCTCGAGCGTGCGCTTGGAGCCGTCCGCGGCGGTGACCTCCACCTTGCCCGGCCCGGCGATGCGGCCCACCCCGTGGACGCCCTCGACCTTGTTCTTCTTGAACAGGAACTCGACGCCCTTGGTCAGCGCCGTGACGCTCTCGTCCTTCTGCTTGTGCATCTGCGGCAGGTTCAGCTTCGGGTCGACGTCGATACCGAGCGAGGCGAACCCCTTGGACGCCTCGGCGAACATCTCCGACGCGTGCAGAAGCGCCTTGGAGGGGATGCACCCCACGTTCAGGCAGGTCCCGCCGAACGTGCCGGTCTCGCGCTTGTCGACCACCACCGCCTTCATCCCGAGCTGCCCCGCCCGGATGCCCGCGTTGTAGCCGCCGGGCCCGCCGCCGATGATGACGACGTCATAGGTGTCAGCCATGGATCCACTCCCCGCGCTCGACCCGGCGGGGAGCGCTCTTTCGCGTCATATATAGGAAGCCCAGGCGGGCGGGACCGGGCTTTTTACGGGCCCTACAGGTCCAGCAGCAGGCGCTGCGGGTCCTCGATGGCGTTCTTCACCGCGACCAGGAAGGTGACCGCCTCCTTGCCGTCGACGATGCGGTGGTCGTAGCTCAGCGCCAGGTACATCATCGGGCGGATCTCGACCCTGCCGTCCACCGCCACCGGGCGCTGGACGATGTTGTGCATGCCCAGCACGCCCGCCTGCGGCAGGTTCAGGATCGGCGTCGACATCAGCGAGCCGTAGATGCCGCCGTTGGTGATGGTGAAGGTGCCGCCCTGCA
>CAZZZR010000186.1:0-5482 GCA_964658605.1 uncultured Caulobacter sp.
CGCCGCCGACGATGAACAGGATGTTGGTGGTGTCGACCTGCAGGAACTCCTGCTGGGGGTGCTTGCGCCCGCCCTGCGGCGGCACCGACGCGACCGTGCCCTCCATGATCTTCAGGAGCGCCTGCTGCACGCCCTCGCCCGACACGTCGCGGGTGATCGAGGGGTTGTCGGACTTGCGGCTGATCTTGTCGATCTCATCGATGTAGACGATGCCGCGCTGCGCCCGCTCCACGTTGTAGTCGGCGGCCTGCAGGAGCTTGAGGACGATGTTCTCCACGTCCTCGCCGACGTAGCCGGCCTCGGTCAGCGTGGTGGCGTCGGCCATGGTGAAGGGCACGTCGATGATGCGCGCCAGCGTCTGGGCCAGCAGCGTCTTGCCGGTGCCGGTGGGGCCGACCAGCATGATGTTCGACTTGGCGAGCTCGACGTCGTTGTTCTTGGCCGCGTGGTTCAGCCGCTTGTAGTGGTTGTGCACCGCGACCGAGAGCACCTTCTTGGCGTGGTCTTGGCCGATGACGTAGTCGTCGAGGACCTCGCGGATCTCCTTGGGTGTGGGCACCCCGTCCTTGGACTTGACGAAGGCGATCTTGTGCTCTTCACGGATGATGTCCATGCACAGCTCGACGCACTCGTCGCAGATGAACACGGTCGGGCCCGCGATCAGCTTGCGCACCTCATGCTGGCTCTTGCCGCAGAAGGAGCAGTAGAGGGTCGACTTGGCGTCGCCGCCGGCGGCTTTGGTCATGGCGCTCTCATACACTCAGAGCCTGCGCGAGGGGGGAGCCCCGCACGGGCCGCATCGCCTCGGCCCAGGAAGGGCCCAGGCGAGCCCCTACATATGGCGTCGAAGGCTTTACCGAAACCTGAGCCTCGAAGTGCGCATTCGACACGAAGCCCGAGTCCCGATCAAGGCGTAACGGGCGGCGACCTGCACGAGACGCGCCGCTTGCGACCAAAGGGTGGCCGGAGGGGCTGAACCATGGATGACCCGCTGGTCGCCTTCGACTTCGACGGCACGCTGACGGTCGCGGACAGCTACACCGCCTTCCTGCGTCTGCGCGCGGGTCCAGCGGGATATGCGGCGGGCGGCCTGCGGCTGCTGCCGGACCTCGCGACCTATCCGTTCAAGCGTGACCGCGGAGCCTTGAAGGCGGCGGCCACCCGCGTGTTCCTCAAGGGCGTGCGGCTGTCGGACCTGGCGCAGGAGGCGGAGCGGTTCGCCGCCGAACGCCATGCCTCGCTGATGCGGCCGGACGCGCTGGCGGTCTGGAACGGTTGGAAAGGCCGGGCGCGCCGCGTCATCGTCACCGCTTCGCCCGAGACGATCGTCGCCCCCTTCGCCGCCCGGCTGGGCGCCGACACGCTGATCGGCACGCGGCTGGCGGTGGACGAAGACGGCCGCGTCACGGGCGGCTTCGAGGGGGCCAACTGCCGGGGCGCGGAGAAGGTGGCGCGGCTGAAGGCCTACTTCGGACCGGACGTAAGGCTCGCCGCCGCCTATGGCGACACCGCCGGGGACGAGGCGATGCTGGCCGTCGCCGCCGAGGGGCACATGCGCGTGTTCACCGGCCGGCCGGCCTGAGCGCGGCTACTCCGCCGAGAGCTTCTGCGCGATCCGCCTCACCCGGTCGCTGGTCCAATCGACGTCGCTGGCGACGCGGGCGCGTTCACGGCCCGCCTTGTCGAAGATGATGGTGGTCGGGAAGCCGCCGACGGGGGGCTTCAGCGCGAACGGGAGCGCCAGCGTCGGGTCCTGGTAAAAGGCGAGCGGCGCGTTGGCGGCGATGAAGGCCTTGGCCTGCGCCGTCGCGGCCTCGCTGTCCACGGAGACGGCGACCACCTGCGCGCCCTTTGGTCCCTGCGCCTTCTGGAAGGCGGCGAGCGTCGGCATTTCCTTCTTGCACGGCGCGCACCACGTGGCCCACAGGTTCAGGAACACCACTCTGCCCCTGAAAGCGGTTAGCGAGACGGGCTTGCCCGCGGCGTCGCGGAAGGGCGTGGGGGGCGCCGGCTGACCCTTGCCGCGCGGCGTAAGGGGAGGGATCTCGTGCAGGCTGGCCTGCGCCGCGGCCTGGGCGTCCGCGCTCGACAGGAGCGACCAGGAGCGCCCCGCCTCGCCCACGCCCCCGCGCACCGTCTCGGCGGGTTTGAACATCGCGCCGCCGGTGACGTATAGGACGCCCGCGACGCCCAGCGCGGCCGCGGTCCACAACCCGATCCTGAGCGTCTTGCCCGCGAGCGGGCGGCGCTGGGGCTCGCCCCCAACCGGCGTCTCCTTCGTCATGTCAGACCCTTCCGACCAGAGCGGCCCGGGCGCGAGCGGCGGCCAGGGCATGTGGGGCGGCCGCTTCGCCGAGAAGCCCGCCGACCTGATGCAGGCGATCAACGTCTCGATCGGCTTCGACAAGCGGCTGTGGCGCCAGGACCTCGCTGGCTCCCGCGCGCACGCCGCGATGTTGCACAGGGTCGGCGTCCTCTCAAGCGCCGACCACGCCGCGATAGCCGCCGGGCTGGAGGCGGTCGCAGCGGAGATGGAAGCCGGGACCTTCCCGTTCCGAGACGAGTTCGAGGACATCCACCTGAACGTCGAGAAGCGCCTTTCGGAGCTGATCGGCCCGGCGGCGGGAAGGCTCCACACCGCGCGCTCGCGCAACGACCAGGTGGCGGTCGACTTCCGCCTGTGGGTCCGCGAGGCGTGCGATGCGGCGATCGCCCAGGTGCACGCCTTGCAGCGCGCGCTCCTCGCCCAGGCCGAGCGGCACGCCGAGACGCTGATGCCCGGTTTCACTCACCTGCAGCCCGCCCAGCCGGTCACCCTCGGCCATCACCTGATGGCCTACGTCGAGATGCTCGGCCGCGACGCCTCTCGCTTCGCCGACGCCCGGGCGCGGATGAACGAAAGCCCGCTGGGCGCCGCGGCGCTGGCCGGCTCCCCCTTCCCGATCGACCGCGACGACACGGCCCGGGCGCTCAGCTTCGACCGCCCGACCGCCAACAGCCTGGACAGCGTCAGCGACCGCGACTTCGCGCTGGAGGCCATGAACGCCGCCAGCCTTTGCGCCCTGCACCTCTCGCGGCTCGCCGAGGAGATCGTGGTGTGGATGACGCCGCAGTTCGGCTTCGTGCGGCTCAGCGACCGCTTCACCACGGGCAGCTCGATCATGCCGCAGAAGAAGAACCCCGACGCCGCCGAGCTGGTCCGCGCCAAGACCGGCCGGGTGTTCGCCTCCCTGACCCAGCTCACGCTGGTGATGAAGGGCCTGCCTCTCGCCTATTCCAAGGACATGCAGGAGGACAAGGTCCCGACCTTCGAAGCGTTCGACGCGCTCTCCCTCTGCCTGCGGGCCATGGAGGGGATGGTCGCCGATCTTGAGCCGGACGCCGAGCGCATGGCGGCGGCGGCGGGCGCAGGCTTTTCCACCGCCACCGACCTCGCCGACTGGCTGGTGCGCGAGCTCGATCTGCCCTTCCGCGAGGCGCACCACGTCACCGGGCGAGCCGTGAAACTGGCGGAAGAAGCCAAGTCGGGTTTGGCCGAACTGCCGCTGGCGCGATTGCAGGACCTACATCCGGGGATCACGAACGCCATATACGAGGTGCTCACGCCTGAACGGTCCGTCGCCAGCCGGACCAGCTACGGCGGAACCGCGCCCTCCCAGGTGCGTAAGCAGATCGCACTCTGGAAGGACCGCCTCGCATGACCGCCAAGACCTCGCTGAAGGCCACCGCGGGGGCGCTCGCGCTCATCGCCGCAGCCGCGCTCGCCACCGCCGCCTGCGGACGCGAGGGGTCGCTGGAGCGCCCGGGACCGATGTTCGGCCTGCCCCGCAGCGCGGACGACCAGCCGCAGGACCACGGCCGGACCGTGCCGCAGTCCGATCGGCGGTCCAGCGACGCGACGCGCAACACCACCGGCGACGCGAACGCCGCAGCCGGGAACACGACCGCCGATGACGACGACAACGTGCCCACCACCAAGCGCGACCTGCGCGACCCTGCGCAGCGGCTGACGCCCCTGTCCGCCTCGCCGATCCAGGGCTTGAGCGACCCGCTCGGCCCCCCGGTCTCCACCAAGCCGCCGGGCTGATCCCCAGCCGCCGGGGCGCATGAACCACTTCCACGACGTTCCCGGACCCGACGGACCGGAGCTAGCCTGCGAGGGCGTGCCGCTGCGGGTGATCGCGGAAGCGGTCGGCACGCCGGTCTACGTCTACTCCACGGCCACGCTGCTGCGGCACGTGGCGGTGTTCCGTGAAGCGATGGCGGAGCTGAAGCCGTTGATCGCCTATGCGGTGAAGGCGAACGGCTCGCTCGCCGTCCTGAGAACGCTCGCGCGCGCCGGCGTCGGCGCGGACACGGTGTCGGAAGGCGAGATCCGCCGCGCCCTGGCCGCCGGCATGCCGCCCGAGCGGATCGTCTTCTCCGGCGTCGGCAAGACGGACGCGGAGCTGGCCTTCGCGCTCGATATCGGCGTCGCCGAGATCAACGTGGAAAGCGAGCCGGAGCTCGACCGGCTGGAGGCGATCTCCGCGGCGAAGGGCGCAGCGCCCGCCGTCGCCATCCGCGTGAACCCCGATGTCGGCGCGGGCGGCCACGCCAAGATCACGACCGGCCAAGGCGACTCGAAGTTCGGCGTCTCGCTGTCGGAAGCCGAGCGCCTGTACGCCCGCGCCCACGCCTCGCCGCACCTGACCCCCGTGGGAGTCGCCTGCCACATCGGCAGCCAGATCACCGACCTCGCCCCCCTGGAGGCGGCCGCCCGCGCCATGCGCAGCCTCGTCGAGCGGCTGCGCGCGCAGGGGCTGCCGGTGGAACGGCTCGATCTCGGCGGCGGCCTCGGAGTCCCTTACTTCAACGCGCCAGAGCCGCCCCCCCCGGCCGAGTACGGCGCCCTGCTGGTGCGGGTGCTCGGCGGTCTGGGCGTGGCGTTCGCTTTCGAGCCGGGCCGGGTGATCGCCGCCAACGCGGGCGTGCTGCTCACCCGGGTGATCCACGTCCATGAACGGCCAGAAGGGCGCCGCTTTCTCGTGCTCGACGCGGCGATGAACGACCTATTGCGCCCGGCCATGTACGACGCCTTCCACGCCATCCGACCCGTGCGCGCTTCGCCCGCGGGCGCCCCGCTGCTGCCTTACGACGTCGTCGGCCCGGTGTGCGAGACGGGCGACACCTTCACGCGGGGGCGCGAGTTGCCGGAAATGCGCGCGGGCGACCTTGCGGCCTTCCTCACGGCCGGAGCCTATGGCGCAGCCATGGCGGGCGAGTACAACAGCCGGCCCCTCGTGCCGGAAGTGCTGGTCAAAGGCGATCGCTGGGCCGTGACCCGACCGCGCCCGACGTACGAGGAGATGCTGGCGCGCGAGCGGATTCCGGACTGGCTGGAGTGAGGCGCGCGGCGCCTCTCTCCAGCCGCAAGATGCGGGACCTCAGTTCAGCTTCTTGTCGTCGATCGGCGCCGGCGGCAGCGGGGACACGGCCACGC
>CAZZZR010000187.1:0-5475 GCA_964658605.1 uncultured Caulobacter sp.
CGCTACGCCTTAGGAACTTGGGACGACGTTCTTACACAGCCTCGGTCGAAAGCGGGCGCCTCACCTCGTCCCGACAATCGCCCTACCCACCTCGCACGCGATCCAGCGCCCCCTGCAGGATGTAGCCCGCCGCCGCCCGGTCCACGACCTCGGCGCGCTTCTTCCGGGTCAGGTCCGCCTCGTCGATCAGCATGCGGTTCACGGCGACGGTCGACAGGCGTTCGTCCTGGAAGGCGATGGGCAGGTCCTTCAGGCGGATCAGGTTGCGGGCGAAGGCGCGGGCGGACTGGCAGCGGGGGCCTTCCGTGCCGTCCATGTTCAGGGGGAGGCCGATCACGAGCGCCCCGGCGCCGCGCCCGGCCATCAGCGCGAACAGCTCCTGCGCCTCCTCGGTGAACTTGCGGCGGCGGATCAGGGCCAGCGGGCTGGCGATGGTGCGGGTGACGTCGCTGGTGGCCACGCCGATGGTCTTCTCGCCGAGGTCGAGCCCGAACCAAGGGGTGTGGGGAGGCGTGGCGCCGGGCAAGTCGGCGAGGTCGAGCACGGGCATTGGGCGAGTTACCCCGTCGCGGCGAGACATAACAGGCGCGAGGCGGAACGGCCCCGCCGCTCGCCCGCTAATCGTGTGTTCCCTCCCACCTCTGGAGACCCGACATGGCCGACGCCGACACCCCGCACGACGACAAGACCGACCCGCACCCCGGCATGATGGGCGACGGCACCGAGGAGCAGAACCTCGGCCAGCCGGGCGATCCCTCCAAGCGGATCACCAAGGAGGAGGTCGAGGAGGCGTTCAAGGACGCGCCCGAGACCAAGTAGCCCACCCGGGCGCCGCGGTCATGCCCCGGATCGCCGTCCGGCGGGGTGGACGCGGCCTCTTTCCCCCGGCTAGACCCGGACGAACGTGCCCGCGGACATGACGGGCCGGCGGTGGAGGTCTGTGCGATGACGGCTGGTCGAAGCGATCCGAGCGCCGCCCCGCCGCCCATCACCTCCGCGCTCGAGCTGATCGGCCACACGCCGATGCTGGAGCTGACGGGCGCCTTCGACACCGGTCCCTGCCGCCTCTTCACCAAGCTGGAGAGCGCCAACCCCGGCGGCTCGATCAAGGACCGCATCGCCCGCACGATGATCGAGGCGGCCGAAGTCGACGGGCGGCTGAAGCCCGGCGGCGTGATCGTGGAGGCGACGGCCGGCAACACGGGGCTGGGCCTGGCGCAGGTCGGCATCCTGAAGGGCTACAAGCTGGTGCTGGTGGTGCCGGACAAGATGGCGCGGGAGAAGATCCAGCACCTGCGGGGGCTGGGCGTCGACGTGCGGCTGACCCGCTCGGACGTCGGCAAGGGGCATCCGGACTACTATCAGGACATCGCCGAGCGGATCACCAAGGACATCCCGGGCGCCGTCTACATCAACCAGTTCTCCAACCCCGCGAACCCCAAGGCGCACGAGGAGACGACGGGGCCGGAGATTCTCGCGCAGATGGGCGGCGACCTGGACGCGGTGGTCTGCGGCGTCGGCTCCGGCGGCACGCTGACCGGGCTGGGGCGGTTCTTCGCCAAGCACTCCCCCAAGACGCGAATGGTGCTGGCCGACCCGAAGGGGTCGATCTTGGAGCCGCTGATCAACCGGCAGGAGCATGTGGAGCCCGGCAGCTGGATCGTGGAGGGCATCGGCGAGGACTTCATCCCCGACAACTGCGACCTCTCCTTCCTGCGCCAGGGCGACGCCTACGCGGTCAGCGACCAGGAGAGCGTGGAGGCGGCGCGCGAGCTCCTGGCCAAGGCTGGCGTCCTGGGCGGCTCGTCCTCCGGCACGCTGCTGGCGGCGGCGCTGCGCTTCTGCCGTGAGCAGACCGAGCCGCTGCGGGTGGTGACCTTCGTCTGCGACAGCGGCAACAAGTACCTGTCGAAGGTCTTCAACGACCACTGGCTGGCCGAGCAGGGCCTGGCCGACCGGCCGCTGCACGGCGACCTGCGCGACCTGATCGCCCGCGGCGCGGACGAGGGCGGCGTCGTCAGCGTCGCGCCCGACGACACGCTCGACACCGCCTACAAGCGCATGCGCGTGGCCGACGTCAGCCAGCTGCCGGTGATGGACGGCGGCCGCCTGATCGGGCTCGTGGACGAGAGCGATATCCTGGACGCGGTGGAGGAGCCGGGGGCGGACCGCGAGCGCCGGTTCAAGCGCCCTGTCTCCACCGCCATGACCGCCAAGCTGAACACGCTGCAGGCCGGCGAACGGCTCGACGCCCTGATCCCCGTCTTCGAGCGAGACGAGGTGGCGATCGTGATGGACGGCCGCGAGTTCCTCGGCCTGATCACCCGCGTCGACCTGATCAACCACCTGCGCCGCGCGGCCTGAGCGGGCTGCGGCGCAGGGACCGGTTGACTCCCCTGGCGTCGGCTCGCCCCCTTGCTGTCGAACCGCGCCGGAACAGGCGCTGAGCCAAAGGAGGAAGCGATGTATTCCCACATCATGGTCGGCTCCAACGACCTGGAGCGGTCCAAGACCTTCTACGACGCGGTGCTGGGCGTGCTGGGCGCCGGCGAGCCGATGCGCGACGGCGAGCGGCTGTTCTGGATGACGCCGGCGGGGATCTTCTCCGTCTCCAAGCCCATCAACGGCGAGCCCGCGACGCCCGGCAACGGCTCGACCATCGGCTTCGTCATGGACTCTCCGGAGCAGGCCGACGCCTGGCACGCCGCGGGCGTGGCCAACGGCGGCGCGACCTGCGAGGAGCCGCCCGGCGTCCGCGAGGGCGGGATGGGCGCCCTCTACCTCGCCTACATGCGCGATCCCGACGGCAACAAGCTCTGCGCGCTGAAGCGGATGTAGGGGAGCGCCGCCGTGACCGAGACCGCCACCTGCCTGTGGTTCGACCGTGACGGCGAGGCGGCGGCGCGGTTCTACACCGGCCTGCTCCCGGATTCCCGGATCACCCGGATCATGCGAGCGCCGGGGGACTATCCGAGCGGCGCGGAGGGCGATCCTTTGGTGATCGAGTTCACACTCGCCGGCAGGCCCTACATGATCCTGAACGGCGGCCCGGGCTTTCCCCTGACCCAGGCCGCCTCCCTGTTCGTGACCTGCGAGGACCAGGCGGAGGTCGACCGCTACTGGAGCGCGCTGACGGCCGACGGCGGGGCGGAGGTGGCCTGCGGCTGGTGCAGGGATCGCTGGAGCCTGTCGTGGCAGATCGTTCCGCGCGCGATGATGGATCTCCTGAACGACTCCGACCGCGGCCGGGCGGCCCGCGCCTTCACGGCGATGCAGGACATGGTCAAGCTCGACATCGCCGCGCTGGAGCGGGCGGCTGCGGGCTGAGCCCCGCCCGCTGGCGGCGGTGCGCGGCGGCCGCTAGGACGGGGCATGAACTCCGACCCTTCCGGCCACCGGCCGAACCGCCTGCACTTCGCCACGCGCGCGATCCACGGCGGCCAGCATCCCGACCCACTGACCGGCGCGGTGATCCCGCCGATCTACGCGACCTCGACCTACGCACAGCAGAGCCCGGGCGAGCACAAGGGGTTCGAATACTCCCGCAGCCACAACCCCACCCGCTACGCCTTTGAGCGCGCCGTGGCCGACCTGGAGAGCGGGACGCGCGGGTTCGCGTTCGCCTCGGGCCTGTCGGCCATCGCCACCGTGCTGGACATGCTGGAGGCCGGTTCGCATGTGATCGCCTCGGACGACCTCTACGGCGGCAGCTTCCGGCTGTTCGACAAGGTCCGGCGGCGCTCGGCGGGGCTGGCGTTCAGCTTCGTCAACCTGTCGGACATCGCCGCGGTCGAGGCCGCGGTCACGGACAAGACGCGGCTGATCTGGGTCGAGACGCCGACCAACCCGATGCTGCGGCTGGCCGACCTCGAGGCCCTGGCGGCCCTGGCGAAGCGGCGGGGCGTTTGGATCGCGGCGGACAACACCTTCGCCTCGCCCTTCTGCCAGAGGCCGCTGGAGCACGGGTTCGACCTCGTGATGCACTCCACGACCAAATATCTGAACGGCCACAGCGACATCGTGGGCGGCGCGGTGGCGGTGGGCGAGAACGCCGAGGTCGCCGAGCGCATGACCTTCCTGCAGAACGCGGTCGGCGCGATCGCCTCGCCCTTCGACAGCTTCCTGGCGCTGCGCGGCGTGAAGACGCTGGCCATCCGCATGCAGCGCCACTGCGAGAGCGCACTCAGGATCGCGACCTGGCTGGAGGAGAAGCGCGTGGGCCGCGTGATCTATCCGGGCCTCGCGAGCCACCCGCAGCACGAGCTCGCCGCGCGCCAGATGCACGGCTTCGGCGGCATGATCACCGTCGTGCTCGACCGCGACCTGGAGGCGACCAAGCGGGTGCTCGAGCGAACCGAGCTCTTCACCCTCGCGGAGTCGCTCGGCGGCGTGGAGAGCCTGATCGAGCACCCCGCGATCATGACCCACGCCTCCATCCCGCCGCACGTGCGCGAGGAACTCGGCATCTCGGACGGCCTGATCCGCCTGTCGGTCGGCATCGAGGATTGCGACGACCTGATCGCCGACCTGAAGCAGGCGCTGGCCTGAGCGCCCCATCAGCGGCGATTTGCCGCGTTCGGGGACGCGGACCGGCGGCTACAGTGATCGCGCAGAACCGAGCGGGGGCCGGTATGAAGCTGCTCTTCGTCGCCGTGGGGGGGCGATCTACGTCGTCTTCTTCCTCACCTTCCTCTACGCGATCGGATTCGTCGGCGACGTGGCCGTGCGCAAGACGATCGACTCCGGGCCGGTCGCGCCGGCGGGGCAGGCGGTCGCGATCGACCTCGTGCTGATGACGGTGTTCGCCCTCCAGCACAGCGTGATGGCGAGACCGGCCTTCAAGCGCATGTGGACGAGGGTGGTGCCGGAGGCGCTGGAGCGCTCCGTCTACGTGTTGCTGGCCAGCCTGGCGCTGATCCTGCTGTTCTGGGGATGGCGTCTGCTGCCGGCGGTGGTGTGGAGCGTCCCGCCCGGGCCCGTGTCGCTGGCGGTGTGGGCGTTGTTCTGGGTCGGCTGGGCGACGGTCCTGTCCAGCACCTTCCTGATCAACCACTTCGACCTTTTCGGGCTGAAGCAGGTGTGGGAGTACCGGCGCAGCGGCGTCACCCCGCCGCCGGAGTTCCGCACGCCCCTGTTCTATCGCGTGGTGCGCCACCCGCTGTACCTGGGCTTTGTCGTCGCCTTCTGGGCCGCGCCGGTGATGAGCGTCGGGCGCCTGCTGTTCGCCGCCACGACCACCGCCTACATCCTGGTGGCCATCCAGCTGGAGGAGCGCGACCTGACCGCCGTGTTCGGCGACCGCTACCGCGACTATCGCAAGCGCGTCTCGATGCTGCTGCCGTTGCCGCGGTTTGGGTCCGGGAGCATGCGGTAGAGGGCTGTTTGCGCAGGGAGAACAGCCCGGTCTGCGACTTGTCCTTGTGACTTCTGCGCTCTTCGTTCTTGCTAGCCCATAGCCCTGTGTTCGACCCCTCC
>CAZZZR010000188.1:0-5456 GCA_964658605.1 uncultured Caulobacter sp.
TCGTCGCCAGCTGGGAATCCCTCATCGAGTCTGCAGGCTCGGAAGATGCTCTAGACAGAAGCAGGCGCCCAAAGGCGGGATGAGGGTGGCACCGGCGTGGAGGCTAAGGCCGCACCTTCCCCTCCGCGCTGTCCTCGTCCGCGCGGGCGGGGCCGTCCTGCGGCTCGAACACGCCCAGGTCCTCGCCCGCTAGCACGCGGTCGATGAGCGACAGCGTGCGGTCTAGGCCGAAAATCGCCACGAAAGAGCCGAAGCGGGGGCCCTGATCCTGGCCGAGCAGGGTCTGGTAGAGGGCGGCGAACCAGTCGCGCAGGGGGTCGAAGCTCTGCGCCTTGCCGGCCTCGTACACCTCGAACTGGATGGTCTCGGCGTCGGCGTCCGCGGGCAACGCGGATAGGCGGGCGCGCAGGTCCAGCAGGCCCGCCCGCTCGCGCGCGTCGGGCGCGCGGAAGCGCTTGTTCGGCCTGACGAAGTCCTCGTAGTAGGCGATCGCGCGGGTCGCCAGGGCGGCCAGGATCGGCTGCGTCTGCGGCGTCGCGCCCGGAATGTAGCGGCGCAGGAACCCCCACAGCATCTCCTCGGTGCCCGCGTCCGATCCGGCCACGAGGTTCAGGAGCAGGGTGAACGAGACCGGCGACCCCTCGCTCGGCGGGGCGCCGGCGTGCACCGACCACACCGGGTTCTCCAGCCGCTTCTGCGGCGCGTCGAGCGTGGGCCAGGCGTCGAGCTGCTGCAGGTATTCGTCGGTCGCGCGCGGGATGACGTCGAACGACAGCTTCTTGGCAGCGCGCGGGTTCTGGAACAGGTAGAAGCCCAGGCTCTCGGGCGTGGAGTAGCGCAGCCACTCCTCCATGGTCAGACCGTTGTTCTTCGACTTGCTGATCTTGGCCCCGTGCTCGTCGAGGAACAGCTCGTAGGTGAAGCTCTGCGGCGGCTCGGCGCCCAGCGCCTTGCAGATGCGCTGGCTGGCCTTGACCGAGTCGATCAGGTCCTTGCCGCTCATCTCGTAGTCGACACCGAGCGCCGCCCAGCGCATGGCCCAGTCGGGCTTCCACTGCAGCTTGACGTGGCCGCCGGTGACAGGGACCTCGCGGCGCGTCCCGTCCTCGTCCTCGAAGGTGATGGTGCCGGCCTCCACGTCGCGGGCGAGGGTCGGGACCTGCAGCACGTGGCCGCTGGTGGGGCTGATCGGCAGGAAGGGGCTGTAGGTGGCGCGGCGCTCAGGGCCGAGCGTCGGCAGCATCACGGCCTGGATGGCGTCGAACTCAGCCAGCGCCTTGAGCAGCGTCTGGTCGAACACGCCTGACTTGTAGCTCTCGGTGGAGGAGCGGAAGTCGTAGTCGAAGCCGAAGCCGTCGAGGAAGCGGCGCAGGCGGGCGTTGTTGTGCGCGCCGAAGCTGTCGAACTCACCGAACGGGTCGCGCACCTGGGTGAGCGGCTTGTTCAGGTCTTCCTCCAGCCAGTCCTGGTGCGGCAGGCCGGGAGGCGCCTTGCGCAGGCCGTCCATGTCGTCGCTGAAGCAGATCAGCTGTGTGGGGATCAGGGCCTCGGTCAGCGCGACGAAGGCCGAGCGGACCATGGTGGTGCGCGCCACCTCCTGGAAGGTGCCGATGTGCGGCAGGCCGGAGGGGCCGTAGCCGGTCTCCAGCACCACCGGCCGTGCGGCGAGCACGGGGTGGGCAACGACGGCGTTCTGCGCACGACCATCGGCAAAGTCATCCATTACGCCGAGGCGGGCGTACTCGTTGCTGATCCGCAACGTCACGATCCGTTTCAGCAACGCCCGCGCCTGCTCGAACGGCCAGGCGCGCGAGGCGTGGGCGGGGACGGACAGGCCCTTCAGGGCGTCGGGCGGATAGCTCGGCATGGGCGCCGGTATAGGGCGGCTGGCGCCCGGCATGAAGCGTTTGCGCCTTTGCGGGCGGCGGCGGGGGCGCGATGATGCGCGCGATGACCGACCGCCTGCCCAAACTCCCCTGGATGACCGCGCCGGCGACGGTCGCGGTGATGGACGCGCTGGAGGCCGCGGGCGCTCCCGGCTGCGCCCGCTTCGTCGGCGGCTGCGTGCGCGACGGGCTCTTGCGGGTGGAGCGGCCGTGGAACCGCGACGCGCTCGACATCGACGTCGCCACCACCCTGCAGCCGGACGCGATGGTCGCCGCGCTGGAGGCCGCGGGCCTGCGCGCCGTGCCCACGGGGATCGACCACGGCACCGTCACCGCCATCTCCGGCGGCCGGCCGTTCGAAGTCACGACGCTGCGCCGCGACGTGGAGACCGACGGGCGCCACGCGGTGGTGGCGTTCACCGACGACTGGGGCGAGGACGCCGCGCGCCGCGACTTTCGCCTCAACGCCCTCTACGCCGACCGGGACGGCGCGATCTTCGACCCCACGGGCTGCGGCGTGGACGACGCGCGGGCGGGGCGGGTGGTGTTCGTGGGGGAGCCCGACGCCCGCATCGCCGAGGACTACCTGCGCATCCTGCGCTTCTTCCGCTTCCTGGCGGGCTACGGCCGGGGCGCGCCGGACGCCGACGGGCTGGAGGCGTGCGCACGGCTGAAGGCGGGGCTGGCGCAGCTCTCGGGCGAGCGGGTCGCGGCCGAGCTCCGGAAACTCCTGGCGGTGGACGACCCGCGGCCAGCGGTGCGGGCCATGGCGGGGGCGGGCGTGCTGGAGGCGGTGCTGCCGGGCGCCGCGCTCGTGCGCTTCGAGGGGCTGGTGGAGATCGAGACCGCCATGACCTTCCGCATCGACCCGGTGCTGCGGTTCGCGGCGCTGCTGCCCGACGACCGGAGCGCCGTGCGCGCCGCGGCCGCGCGGCTGAAGCTGTCGAACGCCGACCGCGACCGCCTGCTGGCCGCCTGCTCCACGCCGGAGGTCGAGATCGTTTCCTGGATGTCGCCGCGTGAGATGCGGCGTGCGATCCACGCGATCGGCGCGCAGGCGTTCAAGGACCGCGCGACGCTGGCTTGGGCGGCGGACGGGCGCACCGCCACCGCGCCCCAGTGGCGGCTCCTCACCGTCTACCCCGACACCTGGGCGTCGCCGCCGTTCCCGCTCACGGGCGAGGAGATCAAGGCGGCGGGCGTGCCCGAGGGCCCGATGGTCGGCCGCGTGCGCCGCGAGGTGGAGCGGTGGTGGATCGACGCCGACTTCCTCGACGACCCGTTCGCCGCGCTGGAGCGGTTGAAAGCGGTGGTGCAGGGGCTGGTCTACTGAGCGGCGGCTGAGGCGCGCGCCATCGCCGCTCCCACGGATGCGGCGATCTGCTCGCGCGAGGGGTTGCCGCGCAGCGTCAGGCCGCCGTTCACCTGCAGGTTCTCGCCCGTCATGAAGCACTCGTCCGACGCCAGCCACACGGCGGCGGCGGCGATGTCGTCGCTCGTACCCACGCGGCCGAGCGGGTAGCCGGGCAGGAAGGCGTCGAACAGGCCGGGCGTCGCCTGCGCGGCCGCCGTCATCGGCGTGGCGGTGATGCCCGGCGAGATGGAGTTGGCGCGGATCCCGTCCGCGCCGAACTCGTGCGCCACGCAGCGCACGACGTGGTCGGTCCCGGCCTTGGCGCCCATGTAGGCGGCGTGGTCGTTCAGCATGATGGTCGCGGTCGCCGAGCTGATCTGGATGATAGACCCTCCCGGCGGCGCGTTGGCCCGCATCGCCCGCACCATGGCCTGGAGGAACACGAACGAGCCGGTGAACTGCAGCGCGCTCATCCGCTGCAGCTCGTCGTCGGAGGTGTCGAGGAAGGGCTTGAGCAGGCCCCAGCCGGTGGCGTTGACGGCGACGTCCAACCGGCCGCCCCAAGTGCGTGCGCCGTCCGCGAGCGCCTCGACTTGCGCGCGGTCGGTGATGTCGCAGGTGAGCGCGTGGCCGCCGATCTCCCGCGCCAAGGACGCCAGCGGCTCGGCGTGGCGGCCGGAGACGACGACCCGCGCCCCCTCGGCGGCGAAGCGGCGGGCGATCACCTGGCCCATGTTGCCGGCGCCGGCCGCGCCCAGCACCACCGCCACCCTGTCCTTCAGCCGCATGGGAGCCTCCTTCAGGCGCGCGCCTCGGGCGAGGCGACCCAGCGGATCGCGTTCTCGACCAGGCGGCGGTAGTGCGGGTTCGCGTAGGTCGGCGGCCCGTCGCCGGGCTGCAGGTAGACGAGCGGGCTGTTGATGGCGCGCTTGGTCCAGCCGATCAGGTCGTTGCCGGGCGGGTGATCCCAGTCCGCGTTGTTGTACATCCGGCCGGCGACGGCGTGGGCGGCGGAGTAGAAGCCTTCGCGGGCGAAGGCGTGGTCGGCCCGCAGCAGCGGGGTGACGGCGTCCTCGAACACCTCGGCGAGATAGAGTTCGTCGGTCAGGGAAAAGCGGGGAGGGATGGCCGCCAGCACGGGGTGGTCGCCCACCGAGACCGCCTCGTAGGCGACTTCATGACGGTAGCCGGAGTCGAGCCTTCGTTCGCCCCGCAGCTCGCCCGGGCGGTAGAGAAAGCGGCCGCCCAGCCACTCGGCGTACTGCGGCCAGGCGGGCCAGCCGGCCAGGGCGTGGTGCAGGGCGACGATCCCCTTGCCTTCAGTCAGCAGCGCTTCGAAGCCGGCCATGAAGGCGGGGTCGGGTTCGACGTAGCCGGGGCGGGGGTCGGCGGCGAAGTCGAGGCCCGGCATGTCGTAGAGGACGAGGGCGTCGAAGCCCTTCATCCCTTCCGGGTTCATCAGGCGGGCGGCGGCGGGCTGTTCGACCAGGGTGCAGGCGACGCCCGCCAGGTCGTCGAACATCGCCATGAAGGGGTCGCGCAGGTAGGGGTGGCCCTTGGCGGCCACCAGCACGTTCAGCGGCTCGTGGTAGCGGACGACGGGCACGCGCGCCCGCCTAAAGCTTCAGCAGCTGCTTGCCGAAGTTCTCGCCCTGGAACAGGCGCATCAGGGTCTTGGGCGCGTTTTCGAGGCCGTGCTGGACGTCCTCCTTGTAGTGCATCCGCCCTTCGCGGATCCAAGCCTTGATCCGCTTGCGGGCCCACGGATACTCTCCCATCCAGTCGAGCACGATGAAGCCCTCCATCGTCGCGCGCTTGAAGATCAGGTTGAAGTAGTTCTCGGGCCCCGCCGGCATCTTGCCCAGCTCGTAGCGGGAGATGCCGCCGCACACGACCACACGCGCGTGCATGGCGAGGTTCGCCAGGAGGCCGTTGAACAGCTTGCCGCCGACGTTGTCCCACAGGACGTCGATCCCGTCCGGGCACGTCTCGGCGACCCGGTCGCGGATGTCGCCGGCCTTGTAGTCGATCGCCGCGTCGAACCCGAGCTCGTCCACCAGCCACTTGCACTTGGCCTCGCCGCCCGCGACGCCGACCACCCGGCAGCCGGCGATCTTGCCGATCTGACCGACCACCGAGCCCGTCGCCCCGGCCGCGCCCGTAATCACCAGGGTGTCGCCGGGGAAGGGCTTGCCGATCTTGTTCAGGCCGAAGAA
>CAZZZR010000189.1:0-1547 GCA_964658605.1 uncultured Caulobacter sp.
CGAGAGGCAGGAAGAAAGCCTGGGTCCCCGCATGCGCGGGGATGAGCGGGAGGTTGGGGGTATGACCTCAACCCTGACCTGGCGGGGCGGGGGCTGCCACTGCGGGGCGGTGCGGTTCGAGGCTCAGCTGCCCGAGCGGGTCGAGGCGCAGGACTGCACCTGCTCGATCTGCGCCATGACCGGGTTCCGGCACGTGATCGTGCCGGAGAGCCGGTTCCGGCTGACGCACGGCTCCGATGCGTTGACCACCTACACCTTCAACACCGGCGTCGCGCGGCACCTGTTCTGCTCGACCTGCGGGGTAAAGAGCTTCTACCGCCCGCGCTCAAACCCCGACGGCTGGTCGGTCAACGCTCGTTGCCTGGACGAGGCGACGGCGCCGGAGTTCGATGTGACCCTGTTCGACGGGCGCGAGTGGGAGGCCCACGCGGCCGAGCTCGCGCACCTTTCCCGAGATACGACGCCATGACCGACATCCTGATGCCGGCGCTCTCCCCCACGATGGAGGAGGGGACGCTGTCCAAGTGGCTGGTGAAGGAGGGGGACACCGTGTCCTCCGGGGACGTCATCGCCGAGATCGAGACCGACAAGGCGACCATGGAGGTGGAGGCGGTCGACGAGGGCGTGCTTGAGGCGATCCTGGTGCCCGCGGGGACGGAAGGCGTGAAGGTCAACGCGCCGATCGCGCGGTTGAAGGGCGAGGGCGACGCGGGCGGCGTGGCTCCGGCGCCGGTCTCCACGGGCGAGGACCAGCCGACGCCGGGCGCCTCGGCGTCAGACCCGCGGGCGATCCGCGACGAGGAGCCGGAGAAAGTCGCCGACGCGGTGGCCGGCCAGAGCGAGGCCAAGGCCGACAAGGCGCCGGTCAAGGCGGAGAACCCCACCGACGTGGGCGGCGGCTCCGCACCCAAGCCGCAGGCTCAGGCCCAGGCCCAGCCCCAAGCGCCGGCCAGGGCGACCGGCGCCTCCCGTGTGTTCGCCAGCCCGCTCGCCCGCCGCATGGCGGAGCGGAAAGGGATCGACCTCTCCGCGCTCCAGGGCTCCGGCCCGCACGGGCGCATCGTCGCCGCCGACATCGACAAGGCGCAGCCAGGGCAGGCGAAGGCGGCTCCCCAACCCTCCACCGCTTCGCAGGCGGCTCCCGCCGCGGCTCCCACGCCGGCCAAGTCGCTGGCGCAGCTCGGCATTCCGGACGGCAGCTACGACCTCGTGCCGCTGGACGGCATGCGCAAGACCATCGCGCGGCGGATGACGGAGAGCTTCCGCGACATTCCACACTTCCCGCTGACCATCGACTTGGAGATCGACCGCCTGCTCGACGCGCGCGGCCGCATCAACGGGTCGCTGCACGCGTCGGGGATCAAGGTCAGCGTCAACGACCTGATCATCAAGGCGGCGGCGGCGGCGCTGAAGAAGGTGCCTGAGGCGAACGCCAGCTACAGCCCCGAAGGGATCGCCATGCACCACCACGCCGACGTGGCGATGGCGGTGGCGATCGACGGCGGCCTGATCACGCCCATCATCCGCGCGGCCGAGACCAAGACGCT
>CAZZZR010000189.1:1647-5416 GCA_964658605.1 uncultured Caulobacter sp.
CTGACCTACGACGTCACCTTCCCGATGTTCGCGAAGATCGACGTGAATGGGCCTTCCGCCCACCCGCTGTACGCCTTCCTCAAGCACGAGAAGAAGGGGCTGCTCGGCAGCGAGGGCATCAAGTGGAACTTCACCAAGTTCCTCGTCGGCCGCGACGGGCAGGTGGTGGAGCGGTTCGCGCCGACGACCAAGCCGGAAGACCTGTCCTCCTCCATCGAGAAGCTGCTCTAGACCATGGCCAACGACTACGACCTCATCGTCATCGGCTCCGGCCCGGGCGGCTATACGGCCGCCATCCGGAGCGCGCAGCTCGGGATGAAGACCGCCATCGTGGAGCGGGAGCTCCTGGGCGGCATCTGCCTGAACTGGGGCTGCATCCCGACGAAGGCGCTGCTGAAGTCGGGGGAGGTGTACGCCCAGCTGAGCCACCTCGGCGACTACGGGCTGTCGGCGGAGAAGCCCGCGTTCGACATGGGCAAGGTGGTGGCGCGGTCGCGGGCGGTGGCCAAGCAGCTGAACGGCGGCGTCGGCTATCTGATGAAGAAGAACAAGATCACGGTGCTGGAAGGGGTCGCCTCGCTGGAGAAGGGCAGCCCCGCCCCCAAGGTCGTGGTCAAGGGCAATGACGGAAAGAGCCAGAGCCTGCAGGCCAAGGCGGTGATCCTGGCCACGGGCGCCCGCGCCAAGGAGATCCCCGCCATCGGGCTGAAGAGCGACGGCGAGACGATCTGGACCTACCGCGACGCCATGGTCCCCAAGGTCATGCCCAACTCCCTGCTGGTGGTGGGCTCGGGAGCCATCGGGATCGAGTTCGGCTGCTTCTTCAACGCGCTGGGCGCGAAGGTCACCGTGGTGGAGGCGCTCGACTGCATCCTGCCGATCGAGGACGCCGAGGTCTCGGCCGCGGCGCAGAAGGCGTTCGAGAAGCGCGGCATGGCGTTCCGCACCTCCGCCAAGGTGACCAAGCTGGAGAAGTCGGGGGCGGGCGTGCGGCTCACCCTCGAAGCGAACGGCAAGGCGGAGACGATCGAGGCTGAGAAGGCCATCGTCGCCGTCGGCATCGCCGCCAACGTCGAGGGGATCGGGCTGGAGGCGCTGGGCGTGAAGATCGAGCGCGGCCACGTCGTCACCGACGCCCACGCCGCCACCAACGTGCCCGGCCTCTACGCCATCGGCGACGTGGCGGGCGCCCCCTGGCTCGCGCACAAGGCCAGTCACGAGGGCGTGCACGCGGTGGAGCACATCGCCGGTAAGGCCGGGCCGGCGCTCGCCGCCCCCATCGCCGGCTGCACCTACAGCCAGCCCCAGATCGCCAGCGTCGGCATGACCGAGGCGCAGGCTAAGGCGGCGGGCAGGACGACCAAGGTCGGCCGCTTCAAGTTCAGCGCCAACGGCAAGGCGATCGCGGCCGGCGAGACCGAGGGCTTCGTCAAGACCGTGTTCGACGCCGACACCGGCGCGCTCCTGGGCGCCCACATGTTCGGCGGCGAAGTGACGGAGATGATCCAAGGTTTCGCGCTGGCCATGACCATGGAGACCACCGAGGCCGAGCTGATGGCCACGGTCTTCCCCCACCCGACCATGAGCGAGGCGATGCACGAGGCCTCGCTCGACGCCTACGGCATGGTGCTCAACGCCTAGGTCGGGCGGCCGCGATCAGCCCCCCGGGGGCGGCCCTGCGGACATCGGGCCCACGAGCACATTGTGGAACGACGCCACCCGCCAGGCGCCGTCTTCGCGCACCATCACCTGCTCCAGCCGCGAGCGAAGCGGACCGTCCGCGTGCGGGAAGCCCGGAGGCAGGTCGTGGACGCCGTCCACGCCGGTCAGGGTGTTCACCACCGCTACGTCCGGGCGGACGAAGGACAGCGCCTCGACCGCCTGCGTCATGCGCGTCCCCTTGTAGAAGGTGGCGAAGATTCGCGCGTGCTGGGCGACGAAGGGCGCCTTGCCCACGCTGAACATGCCGACGACGTTGGTGAACACCACGTCCTCGCGCGTGTCCGCGGCGAAGGCCTCGGCGTCGCCCGCGCCCCAGGCGGCGATCTGCCGGTCGATCACGGCGCGGATGGCGGCCTCGTCGTCGGACGGCGTCATGTCGGCTCCTCGTTCAGCACCTTGATCGTGGCCGCGGCGTCCCGGTCCGGCAAGGCCTCCCCGCACCCGTCCTTACGACGCAGCGATCCTTTGACCGGCTCATTCGGCGGCCAGCTCCTGAGCCACCGCGTTGGCGTTCATCTCGACGAGCGCTTCCAGCGGCCATCCTGGGCGCGCCCCGACGGTCCCGGCGGCGATCCGCTCCAAGGCGGCGGCCGAGAGCGCCCCGGTGCGCGCCTCCCGCCCCACGGCGGTTCGGAACTCTGCGATGTAGCGGCGCATGAGGTCGAAGAGCTCGACCCCGCCCTCCGCGCCATGTCCGGCGAAGACCCGTCCGACGCCGGAGAACGAAGTCTCCACCTCGTCCAGCTGGCGGAGCCACGCGCCCGTGCGGTGCTCGGCGAGCCAGGGATGGCAACCGTTGTAGATCAGGTCCGACGCAATCAGGGCGTCCGCCTCCGGAAGGTGGAGGATGGTGTTGTCCGCGCACTCGCCCGGTCCGAGGTCGAGCAGCCGGATCTCCGTCCCGGCGAGCGTCAGGGTCTCGTCGGCGCCCACGGCGTGGTCAGGCAGGGCGTCCCGCATCGGATAGTCGTCTCCGTAGACCGGGGTCCATGCCCCGCGCTTCTCGGCCTGGGTGGCGCGGATCCCCTCGATCGTCGGCACGGTGGCGTAGACGGGAATCCGGCCTGCGCGGTCGAGCACGAGGGGCAGACCGTTGTAGTGGTCCGGGTGGGGATGGGTGACGATCACCGCCTCCAGCGGCTTGCCGATCGCCGCCACCCGGTCCGCCAGCTCGCGGGCGGTGGAGACGAGGAACTGCGTGTCGACGAGGACGAGCCCGCTGTCGGTCTCCACGATGAAGCTGTTGACGAAGAACTTGTCCGGGGGCGCGGAGAAGCGGTGGATGGTCACGGGCACGGCGCTTCCTCCTCCGGGCCGCATTCAGGGCAGGCGAGCTCACGCTAGCAAACGTCCGCGTCCGCCGCATGACACGGGGCGCGCACGCTTGCGGATCGGCGCCACGGGCTTGCTCCCGTTCGCGTTCCGGCGGATGCAGGGCCTCGTGAGCGGCGGCGTTTTCATCACCTTCGAGGGCGGGGAGGGGGCGGGCAAGTCCACCCAGGTGCGCCGCTTGTCCGAGCGGTTGGCGCGCTCCGGCCGCGAAGTGGTGGTCACCCGGGAGCCGGGCGGATCGCCGGGGGCCGAGGCGCTGCGCCAGCTCCTGGTGCGGGGCGAGGCGGACCGCTGGTCGCCGCTGTCGGAGCTCCTGATCCTCTACGCGGCGCGGGAGGACCATCTTGGGCGCACCATCCGCCCCGCGTTGGCGCGGGGCGCGATCGTGGTCAGCGACCGCTTCGCCGACTCCAGCCGCGCCTACCAGGGCGCCGGCGGCGGCGTGGAGCCGGACTTCATCGCCGCGCTCGAGGCCCGCACGCTGGGCGACACGCGGCCCGACCTGACGCTGGTGTTCGACATGCCGGTGGAGGCGGGGCTGGCGCGGGCCGCGGGGCGGGGCGGGGGCGAGACGCGCTTCGAGAGCAAAGGACCGGCCTTCCACGAACGCCTGCGCGCGGGCTTCCTCGACATCGCCAGCGCCGAGCCGCAGCGCTGCGCCGTGATCGACGCCACGGCGGACAGGGACGCGGTGGAGGCGCAGGTGGCGGCCGTG
>CAZZZR010000190.1:0-5392 GCA_964658605.1 uncultured Caulobacter sp.
AGCACCACCGAGTGCTCCTGCAGGTTGTGGCCTTCGCCCGGGATGTAGCACACCGCCTCGATGCCCGAGGTCAGGCGCACCTTGGCCACCTTCCGCAGCGCCGAGTTCGGCTTCTTGGGCGTCGTCGTATAGACGCGGGTGCAGACGCCGCGGCGCTGGGGCGAACCCTTCAGCGCGGGCACCTTGTTGCGGCTCGGCGGGGCCTGGCGGGGCTTGCGGATCAGCTGGTTGATCGTGGGCATCGGGTCTCTTGGTATCCTGACTTCGTGGGAGGGCTGCGCCGTTAGGCCGGACGCCCTCGCGCCTTCTTATGATCGGCCCCCCGACCGCCTTTGGGGCGGGCGCGGCGCCGGGCGGGTTGTCGGTGTTACAGACCCGGGCAACGGAAAGCGCCGGGACGCGCGCTCTGGGCGTTCCGGCGGGCTCAGCCCCTACCACGGCTTGTACTGGGAAGCGCCTTGCGGACCTCCCCTCGACTGGGGGCCGCGTTTACCCCTGACGCGGGCGAGGGTCAAGGCTGAGGGCTCGACGCGGTTCGGGGCGAGACCGCCGCCATGATCGCGCCACGCCGCTTCGATCCTCTCCACACCGTGGCGCGCGCGACGTCTTCGAACCGTGGCGGATCCGCGCGACGCGCGGCCGTGGTCGCGTCGCTGCTATTCCACGCGCTCGTACTGGCGGCGCTGGGGTGGCGCGCGGCGCCGCGGCTCTCGCTTCGCGACGAAGCGCTACGCCCTGACGTGGAGCTGACGCTGGTGCGGCCGCTACGCTCGGCTGCGGGGGCCTCCCGAGCCGCCCGCCCTCAAGCCGGAAGGCCGCCGGCCGTTGCGCCGGTGCAGACGAAGCCTCAAACTCCGCTCCCGTCGCTCTCCGCCTCGCCCCACGGGCCTTCGCCGATCGATCGCTCGCCGAGCCTCGCCACAGCCGACGTCGGCGTTGGTCCGCACCCCGCCCCGCTTCCCGCAGGAGAGGCGGGAGGAGACCTCAAGGGCTTCCTGCGGGCCGGCGTCGGCTGCGCCCACCGCGACGGCGTCGGCCTCACCCACGCTGAACGGGAGGCCTGCGACCAGAAGACGGGCGAAGTCGCGCGCTCCGCCCCGGGCGGCCTTCTGATCCCCGACGACAAGTTGGCGGGCTACGCCAGGCAGGCTGAGGCGGACGCTCGCAAGCGCGCGCTGCGCGAAGGACCGCTGGCCCAGCCTTTCGTCCCCTGCCCCGCGTCTCAGGCCGGGAGCAACCTCGGCCTGGGCTGTCTCCCGAAGGAGGCCTCTCACACCGTCGTGCGGTTCTGAGCCGGGCGTCTCAGCTCGCCGGGAAGGCGAAGCTGTCCGGGCGGGTCTTCAGGCAGGTCGTATCCACCGCCTTCGACGGGTCGCGCAGGAAGCCCTGGGCGATCGAGGCGGCGCAGGGGCTGCCCCGGGTCGCGCCGTGGGTGACGTTGGGCACTAGCACGAACTGGCCGTGCTTCAGGTGCTTCAGCGCCGCCAGCGCCAGCTCAGGCGGGCAGCCGGGGTCGATGCCGGCGTTGACGATCAGGATGGGCAGGTCGCTCGTGACGGGATCGCCCTGGCGCCGGTCGATCGGGCCGACGTCGTAGCCCTCGCAGGCGTCGAAATAGCGGACCATGGTCTTCACCAGCGCCTGCGCCAGGGGGTCGGCCCCCGCGTTCGCCGCCACCGCGGCACGGGTCTCGAACGGGAACTGCTCCTTGCACAGGTGCGTCAGGTGCTGCGCCTCGGCGTAGGGAGACCGATCCGTGTCGTGGGCGGCGATGGGGGAGAAGTCGCCCGTGACCAGCTTCTGCATCGCCGCCGGCATCTCGCGCGCCTCCTCGCCCGAGTAGGCCGCGTCCATCATGTACTGGGCGAAGTCCTCGACCGGATACTTCAGCCCGTCCGCGCCGCCCTGGGGCGCGGAGAGCCAGCGGACGGCCAGGGCGTCGACCTTGGCCTGCAGGTCGGGCTTGTCCCTGGCGCAGGCGGGGTCGGCGGCGCACAGCGCCAAGATCTGGCGCACGGCGCGGGCCACGGGCATCGGCCCCTCGTCCACCCACTTGGCCTCCGGCGGCCAGAGCGAATCGAGCACCACGGCCCGCACGCCCTCGGGGGCGGTGCGAACCACCTCCAGCGCGATGCGCGTGCCGTAGGAGACGCCGAACAGGTCCACCTGCCGGTATCCCAGCAGGCGCCGCAGGTCCTGCACGTCGTGCGCGACCTCCACGGCGTTGTAGCGGCTGAGGTCCACGCCCGCCGCCTTGTGCCGCGCCGCGCACGCCTTGAGGGCGTCGACCGTGCCGTCGGAGTCCGGCCCCGCGTCGTTCAGGTTCAGGCCGCCGCAGTCCAGCGCCGGGACCGAGGCGGTCCCGCCCCGCTGGTCGAAGACCACCACGTCCTGGTCCTGGCCGGTCCAGCTTCTCGTCCGTCCGCGGACGCCGCCGGGGCGGGCGGCCAAAGAGGCGACGGCCCCGCCTCCGGGCCCGCCGTGCAGATAGATGACGGGCGGCTGGCCCGTGGGCTTCTCGGCCTTGATGACGGCCACGGGCATGGCCACGCGGCGGCCGTTGTTCGATCCCCGGGTCTCGTCCACCTCCAGGATGCCGCACGTGACCCGCGGGGAGAGCGCGCCCGTGTCCACCGGGCAGGGGCCGCGCGTGAAGGTGGAGGGCTTGGCGTGGGCGGGAGCGGCGAGGGCCGCCAGGGCGAGGGCCGCGGCCCCGATCAGCTTCAGCATCGCGCGTCCTTCGTCGGCACCGATCCGCTTTCCTCTTCCCCGCCGCGCGGCGCAAGGGCGCTCAGCGGCGCCGCGCCGCCGGGACGGGCTGGGCCATCACGCGCCGCGCCTCCTGCAGCCGGGCGCTCAACCCCGCCGTGCCGCCCTGGTCGGGGTGCAGCTTGAGGATCAGGCGGCGGAAGGCGGCCTCAGCCTCGGTGCGCGTCGCGTCGGGGGAGACCCCGAGGAGGTCGGCCGCCTCGGCGCGGCTCATCCCCCGCGGCGCGACGGCGACCGGACGGGCGCGACGGGCGGCGGCGAGGCAGCCCGCGGCCAGGAAGCCCAGCACCATCGCGATCCACCAGTCGCCCCGTGCCAGCATCGCCAGCGCCCCGAAGGCGGACAGGAGGGCCAGCGCGGTCACGCCCGGCTTCCACGGCCCCCGAAGCGAGCCGCCCAGCCGCCGCATCCCCCTCGCGCCGATCACCACGCCGAGAAGGACGAGCGCCAGGACGGCGAACAGAGCCACGACCTTGGCGTCAGGCTGCGGCTTCCGCCTCCAGCACGGGCGCACGGGGCGCATCCGGGATGGCGAGATCGTCGTCGTCCGGCGCGGTCGGCTGGGCCAAGCCGCGGCGCTCGACGTAATCCTCCAGCCCGAGCGCGGTCATGATCGCCCGCAGTTCCTGGCGCGCCGCCACATGGCTCAGCGACACAGCCACCGGCCGCACGCTGGTGGAGAGGTCGGCGATGGTCAGGCCGAAGGGGAAGAGCTCGCGGTAGATCACCCGGTCGCGTAGGCCGGGGCCCACGCGGAAGCCCACCTTGCGCGACAGCGCTTCGATCCGCTCGTCCAGGCGCTTGCGGTTGCGGGCCTCGGTGGTGGCCAGGCGGTTGCGCAGCACCAGCCAGTCGATCGCCTTGCGGTCGGCGATCATGCGGGTCTTGCGCGCTTCCCACACCGTCTCGGCGTAAAGGCTGGGCTTCTCGAGCGCGAGGGTGACGGGGTCCACGTGGCCCAGCATGTCGAAGTCGATGAAGCTGTCGTTGATGGGCGTCACGATCAGGTCGGCCTGGGCGTGGGCCGCGCGGCTGACGGGCGTGTCGGAGCCCGGGGTGTCGAGCACGATGAAGTCGAGCTCGCTGCGCGCCTTGGACAGCGCCGCGCCGAAGCGCTCCACGATCTCTTCCGGGGGCAGGGCGGCGATCTTCACCCCCTCCTCCTCGCCCAACACGATCTCGGTCGGCATCGGCAGGCCTGCGGCGTTGGCGGCCGACCAGGCTCTGCGGTTGTGCAGGAAGCGCCCGCTCGACTGCTGGCGCAGGTCGAGGTCCAGCAACGCGACCCTCGCGCCGGCCTGGAGCAGGGCGCAGACGAGGTGGATGGCGATGGTGGACTTGCCCGCCCCGCCCTTCTCGTTGCCGATCACGATGACGCGGGCGTCCGTGGTCTCGGTCATGGGCAGGGCTCCGTCAACGGTCGGTGCGGCCCGAATCGCACGCACGGGCCGCTTCCCCCTGAATAGGCCGCGCAGGCAAGGGGTCAACGCGGCGCGTCGGCCGCTGGACCGGGGCGGGCCGTTTTGGCTAAGCCAACGCCATGTCGCCGCTCCCCATCGCCCGCAGCAAGGCCCAGCTCCGGGCCCAGGTCGCCGCATGGCGCTATGCGGGCGAGCCCGTGGCCCTGGTGCCGACCATGGGCGCCCTGCACGAAGGGCACCTGTCGCTGGTCCGACTGGCGCAGGCGCACGCCCGCCGCGTTGTGGCCAGCGTGTTCGTGAATCCCACACAGTTCGGCGCAGGGGAGGACTTCGACAGCTACCCGCGCGGCGAGGCGGCCGACGCGGCGGCTCTGGCGTCAGTCGGCTGTGACCTGCTCTACGCGCCGCTCGTGGCCGGCATGTACCCGCAGGGCTTCGCCACGACGGTGACGGTGGAGGGACCCTCGCACGGGCTGGACGGCGACGCGCGCCCAGGCCACTTCGCGGGCGTCGCGACGGTGGTCGCGAAGCTCCTGATCCAGGCCGCGCCCGACGTGGCGGTGTTCGGCGAGAAGGACTGGCAGCAGCTGGCCGTGATCCGCCGCCTGGCGACCGACCTCGACCTCCCGGTGGAGATCGTCGGCGCGCCCATCTCCCGCGAGCCGGACGGCCTCGCCCGCTCCTCTCGCAACGTCTACCTCAGCGCCGCCGAGCGCGCCGTCGCGCCCGCCATGTTCAGAACGCTACGCGACGCCGCCGCTCGCCTCGCCGATGGTGCGGAGATCGCCGACGCGCAGGCGCGGGCGACGTTCGAGCTCATGCAGGCCGGCTTCGCGGAGGTGGACTACGTCGAGGTGCGGGACGCCGCGACCTTCGCCCGCCCCCTTCCCAGCCGCCTCGCCGCCCCTGGACGCATCCTCGCCGCGGCCAGGCTGGGCCGTACGCGCCTGATCGACAACCTGGCGGTTTCACCCGCGGTCTAGCTCACCATGCCCCGAGGTCGCGCAGCTGCGCCACCAATTCGGCGGGCATGGCCGCGGCGTGCTCGCCCGCGTCCGACATATCCGGCGGGGCGTCCTGGGGCTGCAGGTAGCGCCAGCCCTGGAACGGGCGGTGAAACAGGGGGGCGGTGCGCACCACCTCGGGCGAGACGTAGATGCGGCAGCGCTTCGCCTGCCCTTCCCCGTGGCTCTCGATCCGCA
>CAZZZR010000191.1:0-5369 GCA_964658605.1 uncultured Caulobacter sp.
CGGGATGCGGTGCTGGTCGGCGCCAAGACCTCGATGTGGAACGTGCAGAACACCAACATGGAGGGCGCGCTCACCGACCGCCCGGCAGGCGCCGACGTCTCCAAGATGGCCAGCGCCGACATGCTGGCCGAGCACGCCCAGTGGTGCGAGACGGGCGGTTCGGAGGGGAAGCCTTCGATCTTCGACGGCGTCGACCTTCGCTCGCTGAAGTCGATCCGCGGGCTGAACCTGACCGCGCTCTCCGCCAAGAAGGCGACCTTCTACGGGCTCGACATGGAAGGCTGCCAACTCCAGGGCGCGCACTTGGAGGGGGCGGACCTGCGCGGCTGCAACTTGCGCGGCGCCGACCTGCGCGGCGCGCGCCTGGTGGAGGCCAAGCTCAACGGCGCCGACCTGCGGGAGGCCCAGCTGGGGCCGCTGATGCTGGGGCCCGAACGCCTCCTGCCCGCCAACCTCTCCAATGCGATCCTGAAGGGCGCAGACCTCTCCGGCGCCGACCTGCGGCGCTGCCAGATGACCGGCGCGGACCTGGAGCGGGCCAACTTCTCCGGCGCGCAGACGCGCCAGATCGACGTCGCCGGGGCCAACCTCGTGGGCGTGCGAAACCTCTCCCTGATCGGCTGACCGCCTGCGGCAAGGCGTCGCCTCCGCTTTAGCAGCATGACTCCAGGTTGTGCGGCCGTCATGGTGCACGCGGGCCGGGGGATCGTGGAACGTGCTGCTTAGCTTCAGGAAGTCCGCTGTGCGCGGCGTCGTTCTCTTAGGCGCGGGCGTCGCGCTCACGGCCTGCGCGGACGCGCCCCTGTCCGATCCCATGCTGCCCGCGCCGCCGCCGCCCCCGGCCAGGGCCGCCATCGTCTGGACGCCCCGTACCGTGCCGACGCCGCCCGCCCGCCCGGTCGCGTCTCCGCTGGCGAGGCCCGCGCGGCTCACAGCGGGCGCGCCGGCGCCTGGCGCGCCGGTGTTCCACACCCTCGCCCTGGAGCCGGTGCCGGAGATCGGCCCGCCCCGCAGCTTCTGTTCGGTGGACGAGAAGTACGCCTTCATCGACCGGCGGCAGCTCCCCGCCTACGACGCAGCCATGCGCAACAGCGTCGCGGCCAACGCCTACAAGGCCGAGCTGGCCGACCTCTACGTCCAATACCGAGACGCCAGCGCGGGCGGCGTCCACTCGGGCGAGGTGATGGCCGAGCTGAAGCGGGTCGCGCCGGTGGCCGACGCCGCCTACGCCAAGGCCTCGGCCATGCAGCGGATGTTCGCCGAGGTCATGGCGATCCCCGTGAAGGGCCGCTGCCGCAGCTGAGCGGCCTCAGGCGCGGGCGCTGTAGGCGATCGCGCGCGCGTCGCCCCTGGTCGAGCGGGCGGAGGGGCCGTAGCCGGCGGCGGGCGCCCGGGAGGCCGCCACCTCGGCGGCGATCGCTTGCACCAGGCCCTCGGTCACGGTTTTGGCCGCCTCCAGCACACGGCCGTGGCGCGCCAGCACCGCCTCGAACGCCTCGGTCGCGCGCACCAGCCGGCGGCGCCGCTCGGGCGAGGCCTGCGAGATCAGCGCCGGGTTCTGGCGGATGCGCAGGCTTTCCTGCCGGTAGAGGGCGGCGAGCTCGGCCGTGCGCGCCTGGCCGGCGGCGGCGTCCTGCGGGCGGCGCGCCTCGAACGCCTTGGTGTCGGCCGCGATCCGGTCGGTGAGCTGCTCGGTGAGAGCGGCGAGCTGGTCGGCGCGGTCGTCGGGGCCGGAGGCTGAGAGGCCGCTCACGCAGCGGCTCCGTAGGCGGCGGCGACCGAAGCGGGCCGGGGCGTGGAGGCGAGTCCCTGCATCTTCAGCAGCTCCTTCTCGATCACGGCCGAGATGCCGATGCCCCCGTGCTTGGTCATCGACTTGGCCATGGCGTCGGTCAGGAACGAGCGGAACGTCTTCTCGCCCTCGCCGCCGCCGAACGGCGCAGATGTCTCCACGCCCTCGAACATCTGGCCGAGCATGACCGAGGTGAAGGAGGCCTCGAAGTCCTGAGCGGTCTTGGCGATGCGCGCGCGCTTGGCGGCGTCCAGCGGACCCGCGCCAGCCGTGGGGGCGGGGACGGCGGGCTTGAGCAGGTCGGGCGAAAGGGCGAGGGCGTCGGTCATCTCACATCACCTGGATGTCGGCCTGCAACGCGCCCGCCGACTTGATGGCCTGCAGGATCGAGATCATGTCGCGAGGGCTGACACCCAGCGCGTTCAGCCCCTTCACCAGCGTCTGCAGGGACGCCCCGCCGTTCAGCACGATCAGTTTCTTGCCCTTCTCCTCGTTCACCTTGATCGAGGTCTGGGGCACGACCGCGGTCTGGCCCTGGCTGAGCGGCCCGGGCTGGCTGACGACCGGGCTTTCGTTGACGGTGATGGTCAGGTTGCCCTGGGCGATGGCGACGGTGGAGACGCGCACGTCGGCGCCCATGACGATCACGCCGTTGACCTCGTCGATCACCACCTTGGCGGGGGCGTCGGGTTCGACCTCCAGCCGCTCGAGCCCGGTCATGAAGCTGACGAGGTTCATGCCCGAAGGCGGGGTGACGCTGACGATGGTGGGGTTCTCGACCTTGGCCACGCCGGCGTGACCGCCGTTGATGGCGTCGGCGATGCGGGTGGCGGTGGTGAAGTCGGGGTTCTTCAGCGTCAGCCGCATGGAGCCGAGGGTGGCGAGGTCGAACTTGACCTCCCGCTCCACCTCCGCGCCGTTGGCGATCTTGCCGGCGGTGGGCACGCCCCGTGTGACCGACGAGCCTGACGCTCCACCCGCCGAGATGGCCCCCGTCTGCACCGTGCCCTGGCCCACAGCGTAGGTCTCGCCGTCCGCCCCCATCAAGGGCGTGACCAGCAGGGTTCCGCCCAAGAGGCTCTTGGCGTCGCCCATGGCGGAGACGGTGACGTCGATGGTCGAGCCGGTGGCGGCGAAGGCGGGCAGGTTGGCCGTCACCATCACCGCGGCGACGTCCTTGGTGTCCATGTTGGCGTCGCGGGCGTTCACGCCCAGCCGCTCGAGCATCGAATAGAGGCTCTGCTTGGTGAAGGGCGCGTTGCGCAACGAGTCGCCCGTGCCGTTCAGCCCGACCACCAGGCCGTAGCCCACCAGCTTGTTTCCGCGCACGCCCTCGAAGCTCACGATGTCCTTGATGCGCGACGCCGCGGCCGCAGGGCCGGCCGCAGCCGCGACGGCGAACAGCGCGAGCGCGAGGAACAGGCGGGAGAGGAGCGGCGGGGTGCGCATGGCGGGCTCCCTCTGCCAGCGGCGTGCCATCGCCCGTCCCCTTGTCGGCCAAGGGATCGCGCGGCCCGGAGCACGGCGGGCGCGCCGCGCGGCGGCAGAAGCTGCCGGGTCGCGTTAACCACCCGGCAAGCGCGATCCGTGACAGTCCGGCCCATGGGTTCGCAGCCGGTGCAGCCATGAAGATCTCAGGGTCCGCTCCCGCGGCCGGGGCGTCGCGCGTCGCGTCGCCGTCCGGCGGCGTCTCTGCGGGCGGGTTCGCGCCCTCCTCGGCGGCGTCGGCCGCTCCGAGTTCGGCCGTGGCTGGCGCGGCGGTGACGATGGGCGTGGCGGGCCTTGAGGCGCTGCTGGCGCTGCAGGAAACCGGCGGCCCGCTGGAGCGCCGCAAGCGGGCGGTGGCGCGGGCGGGTCGGCTGCTGGACGGGCTGGAGGCGGTCAAGCTCGCCCTGCTCGACGGCGCCGACGCCGACGCCGCCCTGCAGAGCCTGACGCGCGCGGTGGCCGAGCGGCGCGAGCAGGTGGAGGACGGGGCGCTGGGCGGTGTGCTCGACGAGATCGAGACGCGGGCCGCCGTCGAGATCGCCAAACGTGAGGCCCTGGGCCGAGCCGCCTGATTCGCCGCGGGTTTCGAGCAGCGACCTGCGCTCGGATGTGGACAATCGGTCGCGCCGCAAGAATACGAGAGCAGCGTTGAACGGGAGAATTCGGCTGCTATAAGGCAGCCCGCGTCATCCGTGCGACGCGTGATTCAAGATCGTGAGGCGTCGAATGCAGGCGGCCGCGGTTGTGCTCGAGGCCGAGTACACAGTTCTTCCGGCCGGGTATCGCCCCAGGGAAGACGAACCGTTCATGAATGAACGGCAGCTGGAATACTTCCGCCGCAAGTTGCTTGCGTGGAAGGAAGATATCCTCCGCGAATCGCGTGAAACGCTGGGGCATCTGCAGGCGGAGACGGAGAACCACCCCGACCTCGCCGATCGCGCCTCGTCCGAGACCGATCGGGCGTTGGAGCTGAGGACCCGCGACCGGCAACGCAAGCTGATCTCGAAGATCGACGCCGCCATCCGCCGGATCGACGACGGCTCTTACGGCTGGTGCGAGGAGACAGGGGAGGCGATCGGGCTCGCCCGCCTGGACGCCCGCCCCATCGCCACTTTGAGCCTCGAGGCGCAGGAGCGGCACGAGCGCCGCGAACGTGTCCACCGGGACGACTGAGCGGCCCACAGCGCGCGGTCGCGGGCCAAGGTTGCAGGTCTGTGGATAAGTCGCCTCAACGCGGCCGTAAATACGGTTGATGGAATGTGAACAGCTCGTGGAACCCCTTGTGGGTGACGGGCTTTTCTTGTCCGTCCGCCCCGAACGGCGCGGACCTCCGGCCGGTTCGACCGCCAGAAGGCGGCCGGTGCGGCGATCCCGCCAGGGTGTCGCTCCGTGTTGCATTCCTCCTTCGCCAGCTTCTTCACCGTCCCGCGCGCCGCGTCGCGCCCCGCCCTCCCCGGGGACCAGTTCGTGAGGGAACCGGGCCCGCGGGAACGCCATGCCCAGGCGCTGGCCTACGCGGCGCGCCGTCGCCGCGCCGCCCAAGCGCAGGCCTGCGGCGGTCCCGACCTGGCCTATTGGAAGGCGGGCGTGCCCGTGGCGCTTGCGCGCGCGGCCGCGATCCGCGCCGAGCCGTGCTTCCGGCGGCTGCCCTGACGGCGAGTCGGGCCCCCGAAGACCGGGCGCCGTCCTTTCAGGCGTTGCGGGCCACTGCCTGCGCCTGCTCCGCGTAGCCGAAGAACCCCGGGCCGCGCTCGGCCTCGCGCTGCATCCGCGCTGCGACCGGCAGAACCTCCTCGACGCGCTTCACCGAGCCCCAGGTGTCGGCGAGCCACGCCGGGCTGAGCCGCTGCTCCGCGGTGTGGTCCATGAACGCGAACAGGGGTTGCCAGAAATCTTTCATGTCCAGGAAGACGATCGGCTTCCTATGCAGGTCCAGCCGCCGCCAGCTCATCAGCTCGACGACCTCCTCCAGCGTGCCGACGCCGCCCGGGAAGACGGCGAAGGCGTCCGACTGCTCGAACATGATGCGCTTGCGCTCGTGCATGCTGGTGACGACGATCGTCTCGACCTCGTCGTAGACGACCTCGCG
>CAZZZR010000192.1:0-5359 GCA_964658605.1 uncultured Caulobacter sp.
CTGAGGCGGAGGCGGCGTGGCCCGCGCTGGAGCCGATGTTCGCCGCCTCGCCCTACCTCGCCGGGCTGGCGAGCCGCGACCCCGAGCGGCTGGAGCGCCTGCTGGCCGCGCCCGTCGACGCCAGCCTCGCCGAGGTGATCGCCCAGGCGCAGGCCGCCGCCTCCCTATCATCCGCCGAAGCCGCCCCGGCGCTGCGCCGCGCGAAGGCGGGCCTGCACCTTCTCACCGCGCTCGCCGACGTCGGCGGCGTCTGGGACCTGACGGCGGTGACCGCCGCGCTCTCCCGCTTCGCCGACGTCAGCGTGCAGGCGGCGCTGGCGGTTGCGGCGGGGGAGGAGCGGGCGAAGGGGCGCCTGCTGGCTCCGGACGGGGACGGCGGCCCGGCTCCCGATCTCATTCGGGGCCTGTTCGTGCTGGCGCTCGGCAAGCACGGCGCCTTCGAGCTGAACTACTCCAGCGACATCGACGTCAGCGTCTTCTACGACCCCGAGGCGCTCCCTGTGGCGGCGGCCGTCGAACCGCAGAAGACCGCGCTGCGCCTCACGCAGGCGATGGCGCGGTTGCTGAGCGAACGCACGCCTGACGGTTACGTCTTCCGCGTCGACCTGCGGCTGCGACCGGACCCGTCCTCCACCCCCGCCGCCGTGCCGGTGGAGGCGGCGCTCGCTTACTACGAGTCGGCCGGCCAGAACTGGGAGCGGGCGGCGATGATCAAGGCGCGGCCCTGCGCCGGCGACCTCGTCGCGGGCGAGGCGTTCGTGGCCGCGCTGCAGCCCTTCGTCTGGCGCCGCGCGCTGGACTACGCGGCCATCGCCGACATCCAGGCGATCAAGAGCCAGATCCACGCGCACAAGCGGCTGGAGCGGGAGGACGCTTTCGCCGCGCCCGGCGCGGACCTCAAGCTCGGCCCCGGCGGCATCCGCGAGATCGAGTTCTACGCCCAGACGCAGCAGCTGATCCTGGGCGGGCGCTTCCCCGAACTGCGTCCGCCGCGGACGCTGGAGGCCCTCGCCGCCCTGGCCGAGGCGGGCCAGGCGCCGCCCGACGCCTGCGCCGACCTCGCCGCGGCCTATCCCGAGCTGCGCGCCTGGGAGCACCGCGTGCAGATGCTCGCCGACGAGCAGACTCACACCCTGCCGGCGGACGACGCCCGCCGCGCCGCCGTCGCCGCCCTGTCGGGGATGGACCTGGCCGCCTTCGACGCGACGGTCGAGGCGACGTTGGGGCGCGTCAACGACCGCTACGCCGAGCTGTTCAGCGACGCCGAGCCCCTGTCCTCGACTTTCGGCAGCCTGGTGTTCACGGGTGTGGAGGACGACCCGGCGACCCTGGCCACCCTCGGCCGCATGAGCTTTTCCGCGCCGCCGACGGTGGCCTCCACCATCCGCGCCTGGCACCACGGCCGCATCGCCGCGACCCGCACTCCCCGAGGTCGCGAGCTGTTCACCCGGCTGGCTCCGCGCGTGCTCGAGGCGGCGCAGGCCACGGGCGCGCCGGACGCCGCCTTCACCCGCTTCGCCGCCTTCTTTGGGGGTCTCTCCTCCGGCGTCGCGATCCAGTCGCTGTTCCTGAACGAACCCGCCGTGCTCGACCTCGTAATCGAGGTGCTGGCGCTGGCGCCCCGGCTGGGCGCCGTGCTCGCCCGCCAGCCCGCCGCCATCGACGCCCTGCTGGACCCCGACTTCTTCGCCCCCCTCGACCCTGCGGCCATCGCGGCGGCCGTGCACGGTGCGGTCGAGGCCGCGCCCGGGTTCGAGGCCGCCCTGGACGCCGCCCGCCGCGCGCATCGGGAGGAGGCGTTCCGCATCGGCGTGCAGGCGCTCACCGCCCGCGCCGACGCGCCCGCCGCTGGGGCCGCCTTCGCCGCCCTGGCCGACGCCTGCGTCGCCGCCCTGTCCCCCGTCGCGCTGGCCGAGGTCGAGCGCCTGGGCGGGGCGTTCACGGGCGAGGTCGCCGTGGTCGGTCTCGGCAAGCTCGGCGGCCGCGAGATGACAGCCGCCTCCGACCTCGACCTGATGACCGTGCACCGTGCCGCCGCTGATGCGGCCTCTGCCGGGAAGGGCTGGAGCGCGGAGACCGTCTACGCCCGCTTCACCCAGCGCCTGACAGCGGCCCTCGCCTCGCCCACCGCCGAGGGACGGCTCTACGAGGTGGACCTGCAGCTGCGCCCCTCCGGCACCCAGGGCCCGCTCGCCGTCAGCCTCGCCGCGCTGGAGGACTACTACGCCCGCGAGGCGGACGTGTGGGAGCTGATGGCGCTGACCCGCGCGCGGGTCGTGTGGGGCGGTTCGCCCGGCCTGGCCCGCGACATCGCCGTCGCCCTCGAGGCCGCGCTGCGCCGCCCGCGCGAGCCGGCGGGCCTCCTCGCCGCGGTGCGCGAGATGCGCGCCCTGATGCGCCGCCAACGCCGCGCCGCCGGGCCGTGGGACCTCAAGCTCGCCCCGGGGGGCCTCGTGGACGTCGAGTTCGCCGTCCAGGCGCTGCAGCTCCTCCATGCCCCTCACGGCGGGCCGCTGCGGGCCAACACGGGCGAGGCGCTGGAGGCGCTCGCAGCCGCGGGCCTGGGCGCCGCCTCCGACCTCCACGCCCTGCGCGAGGCGTGGCGTCTGCAGCAGGCCCTGCAGCAGGTGCTGAAGCTCGCCGTGGACGACGTGCGCGACCCGGATACGGAGCCGCAGGGCCTGCGCGCCTTGCTGGCGGAGGCGGGCGGTGCTGAGGATTTCGAGACGCTCGCCGCCCGCCTCGCCCAAGCCCAGGCCGGCGCCCAGGCCGCATTCGAGGCGATCACGGGCGCCGACTGAGGCGCGCTCCAACCGCGGCGGCGCAAGGCGAAGGCGTCAGGTCACGACGTCGGGGGCTGCGCGGCCGGTGCGCTCGGTGATCTCGGCCAGGGCGTCGGCGGCGGCGACGAGGCCGGCGAGCGCGTCGGCCACCTCGCGTTGGAGGTCGTCGCCAGGCGGGGCGTAGCGCTCCAGGTAGACGCGCAGGGTCGCGCCTTGCGTGCCCGTGCCGGAGAGCCGGAACACGATCCGCGACCCGCCCTCGAACAGCACGCGCACGCCCTGGTGCGCGCTGGTGGAGCCGTCCACCTGATCGACGTAGGTGAAGTCGTCGGCGGCCTCGACCTTCAGCGGGCCGAACGCTTCGCCCGGCAGGTCGGGCAGGCTGGCGCGAAGGGCGTCCATCAGCTCGGCGGCGACAGAGGCGTCGATCGCCTCGTAATCGTGCCGGGCGTAGTAGTTGCGGCCGTAGGTCTCCCAGTGCTCGCGCACGATCGCGTCGACCGACTGCTTCCGCACAGCCAGGATGTTGAGCCACAGGAGGATGGCCCAGAGGCCGTCCTTTTCGCGCACGTGGTCGCTGCCCGCGCCCGCGCTCTCCTCGCCGCAGATCGTGGCGCGGCCCGCGTCGAGCAGGTTTCCGAAGAACTTCCATCCGGTGGGGGTCTCGTAGAGGGGGACGCCCAGCCGCTCGGCCACGCGGTCCGCGGCGGCGCTGGTGGGCATGGAGCGCGCGATCCCCTTGAGGCCGCCCGCGTAGCGGGGGGCGAGGTGGGCGTTGGCGGCCAGGATGGCCAGCGAGTCCGAGGGCGTCACGAAGCGGCCGCGGCCGATCACGAGGTTCCTGTCCCCGTCGCCGTCCGACGCCGCGCCGAAGTCGGGCGCCGAGTCGCCCATCATCTCGTCGTAGAGCGCGCGGGCGTGGACGAGGTTGGGATCGGGGTGGTGGCGGCCGAAGTCCTCCAAGGGCTCGCCATTGACCACCGTGCCGCGGGGGAAGCCCAGACGCCGCTCCAGCACCTCGTGGGCATAGGGGCCGGTGACGGCGCTCATGGCGTCGAAGCGCAGGGTGAAGCCGCCCTGCACGGCTGCGCGGATGGCGCCGAAATCGAACAGCGTCTCCATCAGGTCGGCCCAGCCGGCGACGGGATCGACCACCTCGACCGTCGTCCCGCCCAGCGTCGTCTCGCCAAGCGCGTCGAGGTCGAGGTCGGGGGCGTCGAGCGTCAGGACGCGGTCGATCACCTTGGAGCGGGCGAACACCGCCGCGGTGACCGCCTCCGGCGCCGGGCCACCGTTGGAGACGTTGTACTTGATCCCGAAGTCCTCGTCGGGCCCGCCGGGATTGTGGCTGGCCGAGAGGATCAGGCCGCCCAGCGCCTTGCGGCTGCGGATCATGTGGCTCGCCGCCGGGGTGGAGAGGATGCCGCCCCGGCCCACCACGATCCGCGCGAAGCCGTTGGCCGCGGCCATGCGGATGGCGCGCTGGATCACCTCGCGGTTGAAGAAGCGGCCGTCGCCGCCGAGCACGAGCGTCGCCCCCGCCTTGCCCTCCACCACGTCGAACACCGACTGGATGAAGGCCTCGGCGTAGTGCGGCTGCTGGAACACCCGCACCTTCTTGCGCAGGCCGGACGTGCCGGGCTTCTGGTCGGCGTAGGGCCTGATGGCGACGGTCGATGTCATGGGCGCGTCCTGGAAGCCGTGGCCATCCTCATGCCTCGCCCCGGCCGCGCTGGCGACCCCGCGCCCGGCGTCCTAGGCTCGGGCGCATGCTCCGCCACGACCCGCGCACTCAGCTTTCCACCCACGAGGTCGCGAACCAACCGCCGGACCTGCCCGCGCTCGACCTCTACGCCGGCGACCGGCCGATGCGCGAGGCCGTGGAGCGCGAGGGCGGCGGGTGGGCGCACGCGCGGCTGCACGCCATGGGCGCCGAGTGCGGGAGCGAGCAGGCGCAGACGTGGGGCGTGGACGCCGAGCGCAACCCGCCGCAGCTCGTGACCTTCGACCGGCAGGGGCGGCGGGTGGACGAGGTCGCCTTCCACCCCGCCTACCACGCGCTGATGGACCTTTCGATGCGCCACGGCGTGTCTTCGCTGGCGTGGACGCATGAGGGTCAGGGCGGCCACGTCGCCCACGTCGCGCTGCTCGCGCTGCTCACCCAGGCCGACCCCGGCGTCGCCTGCCCGGCGAGCATGACCTACGCGGCGGTCCCCGCCCTGCGCCGCCAGCCGGAGGTCGCGGACGCCTGGGTCCCGAAGATCCTGCACGGACGCTACGACGCGCCGCTCAGGCCCCTGTCGGACAAGGCGGGCGTCACCCTCGGCATGGCGATGACCGAGAAGCAGGGCGGCAGCGACGTGCGCGCCAACGCCACCCAGGCGCACCCGCTGGGCGCCGGCGGGCCGGGCGGAGACTACCGGCTGGTCGGCCACAAGTGGTTTTGCTCGGCCCCGATGTCGGACGCCTTCCTGACGCTGGCGTATGCGCCGGGCGGGCTGACCTGCTTCCTCGTCCCCCGGATCACGCCGGACGGGCGGCGCAACGCCATCCAGCTGATGCGGTTGAAGGACAAG
>CAZZZR010000193.1:0-5353 GCA_964658605.1 uncultured Caulobacter sp.
CCGCGCCGCCCGCCTCAAACACGAGCCGGCCCAGCAGCGTGGACTTGCCGTCGTCTACCGACCCGCAGGCGAGCACGCGCAGCAGGCCGAGCTGCTGCGTGGCGGAGGGCGGGGAAGGGCCGAAATCGGCCATGGTCAGAAATACCCCTCGCGCTTCTTGCGCTCCATCGAGGCGGTCTCGTCGGCGTCGATCAGGCGGCCGCCCCGCTCGGAACTCTTGCTCGCGCGAAGCTCTGCGATCACCGCGTCGAGGTCCCTGGCGTCGCTCTCCACCGCCGCGCTCAGCGGGTAGCAGCCGAGCGAGCGGAAACGCACCACGCGGTTCTCCAGCACCTCGCCGGGCTGGAGCACCAGCCGCTCGTCGTCGCGCATGATCCAGCGGCCGTCGCGCTTCACCACCGGACGCTCGGCGGCGAAGTAGAGCGGCACCACGGGGATGGCCTCGGCGCGCGTGTAGTCCCACACGTCCAGCTCGGTCCAGTTGGAGAGCGGAAAGACGCGCGCGCTCTCGCCGGGGCCGAGGCGCGTGTTGAACAGGGTCCACATCTCCGGCCGCTGGCGGCGGGGGTCCCAGCCGTGGCCGGGCGAACGGATGGAGACCACGCGCTCCTTCGCCCGGCTCTTCTCCTCGTCCCGCCGGGCGCCGCCGATCGCGGCGTCGAAGCCGTATTTGTCGAGCGCCTGCTTCAGCGCCTCCGTCTTCATGATGCGCGTGTGCTCGGAAGAGCCGTGGGTGAGCGGTCCCACCCCCGCGGCCAACCCCTCCGGATTGGTGTGCACCAGGAGGCGCACGCCGTAGTCCCCCGCGATCCGGTCCCGGTGCGCGATCATGTCGGCGAACTTCCAGGTCGTGTCGACGTGAAGCAGGGGGACGGGGATGGGGGAGGGGTGGAAGGCCTTCCTCGCCAGGTGCAGGAGGACGCCCGAGTCCTTGCCGATCGAATACAGCATCACGGGCTTGGAGAATTCGGCCGCGACCTCGCGCAGGATCTCGATCGCCTCCGCCTCCAGTCGACGGAGGTGGGGCGTGAGGCGGGTCGTGGCGGCCGGGGAAGCGGACAAGGCGGTGTCGAAGGCCATCGAAGCGAAAGGTCCGGAGGAGGATAGGCCGTGCAGATGGCGTGCGCACGCCCCCGCAACAAACGAGAACTGGAAGGATACGGCGGAGAAAATCTGCGGGGCGACAAGGAGTGGCCTCCGCTCCTTCGAACGCCGGGTTGCGCTCCTTCCGATCGTGCTGCGCCCGCGGCGTAGGCCGACGCGCCAAGCGCGCTGCGCCAGCCCCAGTTTTCCTGACCACCTCTTCACGGAAGGTCGTTCGCATGCCTTCTCGGCTGTGTGCGAGAAGACACATGCGGCCGAATGGGCCGACTTTCGCCTTGGACCTCCCGTTGGCTCTGGCCGCGCTTCTACCTGCCGACGATGCGCTGGCCGCCGAGGCCGCGGCCCTGAACGCGCGCTTCCGCGACGCCACGCCGGAGGCTGTGCTTTCAGCGATGGTGCGCGAGCGGCCGGGCAAGGTGGCCATGCTGTCGTCGTTCGGGGCGGAGGCGGGGGCGGCGTTGGCGGTGGCGGCGCAAGTCGCGCCCGACCTGCCCGTGCTGTTCCTCGACACCGGCATGCACTTCTTCCAGACGCTGCAGCACCGGCGCGAGCTGGCCGAGAGGCTGGGCCTGACCGGCGTGCGCGACGTCAAGACCGCGGCCAACGACCCGCGCGATCCCAAGGCCGACCTGTGGAAGACCGACCCGGACGCCTGCTGCGGCTTCCGCAAGGTGGAGCCGCTCGCCCGCGCGTCTGCGGGCTTCGAGGTGCTGGTGACGGGGCGCAAGCGCTTCCATGGGGCCGGCCGCGTGCGCCTGCCGCTGTTCGACGCGATCGACGGGCAGTTGCGCCTGAACCTTCTGGTCTCGCTGACGCCTGAGGAGATCGAAGCGCGCTACGCCGCCCTCGACCTGCCGCGCCATCCGCTGGTGGCGCAAGGCTACGCCTCGATCGGCTGCTGGCCCTGTACGCGACCCGCCGAGGCTGACGACGCCACCGTGCGGAGCGGACGCTGGGAGGGGACCGACAAGGTCGAATGCGGCATCCACCTGCCTCGCCGGGCCTGATCTAAGGTCCGACGCGGGGCGGTCATCCGACCGGCTTCGACCCTGCCGCGACGAGGTCCGCCTCCAGCGCCGGCTCGCTCCAGCCGTTCTCCACCTTCTCGCCGACGACGAAGGCCGGCGTGCCGGTCACGCCGATCTCGCGGCCCAGGGCGTGGACGTCCGCAATCTGGGCGGTGATCTGGGCCGACTGCGCGTCCGCGCGGGCGCGGGCGACGTCGACGCCGGCCTGGGCGAGGATCGCCTCCATCGTCGCGTCATCCAGCTTCGCCGCCTTCATCAGGGCCTGGTGCACCGGCTCGTACTTGCCCTGCTTCGCCGCCGCCAGCGCGAGCCTCGCGGCCCGGTCGCTCTCGGGCGAGAGGATGGGGAACTCCTTGTAGACGAGGCGCACGTCGGGGTGGCGCTTGAGCAGGGTCGGGATCTCCGGCGCGCTCGCCTTGCAGTAGGGGCAGCGGTAGTCGAAGAACTCGGTGACGACGATCTTGCCCGCGGCCGGGCCGGTCGCGGGGTCCCGCGCGTCCCGCTCGATCGCCGTTCGGTTGTGCGAGATCGCCGCCTGGGCGACGGCTGCGGCGGTGGCGTCCTCCTTGGCCTGCAGGCGGCTCATCGCCTCCTGCAGAACCTCCGGATGCTCCAGCAGATAGGCCCGGACCTTGGCCCCAAAGGCCTTGTCCGAGGCGGCGTCACGCGCCGAGCAGCCGGTCGCCGAGAGGGCGAGGGCGGCCAGCGCGAGGACGGTCGCGATGCGCATGGGAGCTCCTTGAGCGAGAGCGGGGGCCGGAGGGCTCAGCCCCGCCGCCACCAGCCGCGCTTGGGCGTCGCGGGCGGGGCCGAGATCTCGGCGGGGTCCGGTTCCCTAGGCGCGGGCGCGGGCGCGGGCGCCGCGACGGGAGCCACGGCCGCGACCAGGTCCGCTACGGGCTCGGCGACGGGTTCGGGCTTCGACAGGGTCGGCGCCGTTTCCGCTGCCGGCTCGGCGGCGGCCGAGACCGCAATGTCGAGCGTCTCCGCCGCGACGGCCGGTTCGGGAGCGTCGGCCTCGGCCTGGACAGCGTCGGCGGGCGGCGCGGCGCGGCGCGGCTTACGGATGCGGCGCGGCTTGGCCTTCACCGCTTCCTCGACCGGGTCGGCCGCGCCTTCCTCCGTGATCGCGGAGCCGCCGGCGCCTTCGGTCCAGGCGTAGGGGTCGGGGCCGTCCGTCGGAGCAGGCGGGACGGACTCCGCCGTCTCCTGACCGGCGTCCGCCGACAGGTGTTCCTCGATCGGGGCGGGCGCGGCGGTGACGGCCTCGGGCGCGCCGCCGCTCCAGGCGTAGGGGTTCTCCGGGTCGCGGCGGCCGTGGGAGTCGCGCCAGGCGGAGGGGTCCTGCGCGTCGGCGCCCTCTTCGCGCGGACGACGCCCGCCGCGCCGCCCGCGGCGGCGGCGGCGGGAGCGGCCCTCGGCGTCGGTCTCACCCTCAGGACGGGCGGCGTCGACAGGGGACGCGTCCTCCTCCTCGTCATCCTCGGTCCCGGTCTCCAGAGACGGGGAGGTGGAGGCGTCGACGCGGCCCTCGTCGCGGTCGCGGCCTCCGCGACGGCGACGGCGACGGCCCCGGCCTCGGCGGCCCTCGCCGTCTCCCTCGTCCCGCTCGCCCGACGGCTCGGCGGACCGTTCGGAGGTGCGTTCGCGCGGGCGCTCCTGCTCCTCGGCGTCGTCCTCGTCGGATAGGAAGGGCTCTTCGTCGTCCTCCACCGCTTCGTCGGCGAGGTCCTGCTGGGAAGGCGCATAGCGGGGGGCTGGGAGGGCGGCGGGCGCGGGGTGGAATTCGGTCTCGCGCGTCTCCGTGCGCTCGATCTCCTGCTCGCCCGGGTGCAGGCGCTCGTCGAAGGCCACGACCACGTGCAGGCCGAAGTGGGCGTCCAGGCGCGCCAGGAAGTCGCGCTTCTCGTTCAGCACATAGAGGCCGACGGTGGTCGGGAGCCGCAGCGTCGCCGAGCCGGCGCCCTTGCCCGCCTCCATCTCGACCGCGCGCAGGGCCGAGAGCGCGGCGCTCTCCACCGAGCGGATGCGGCCCGTGCCGTGGCAGTGGTCGCAGACGTGGGTGGCGCCTTCCAGCACGCCCATCCGGCGGCGCTGGCGGCTGATCTCCATCAGGCCGAACTGGCTGATCTTGCCCATCTGGACGCGGGCGCGGTCCTCGCGCAGGCAGTCCTTCAGCTCCTTCTCGACGGCGCGGTTGTTCTTCGCCTCGTCCATGTCGATGAAGTCGATGACGATGAGACCCGCGAGGTCGCGCAGGCGCAGCTGGCGGGCCGCCTCGGCGGCGGCCTCCATGTTGGTCTTGTAGGCGGTGGTCTCGATGTTGCGCTCGCGCGTCGCCTTACCCGAGTTGACGTCGATGGCGACGAGCGCCTCGGTCTGGTTGATGACGAGGTAGCCGCCCGACTTCAGCGGCACGACCGGCGAGTGGATCTGCGCGATCTGGTCTTCGACACGGTACTTCACGAACAGCGGCGTGGGCTCGCTGTAGTGGACGACCTTCTTGGCCTGGCTGGGCATCAGCATGCGCATGAAGTCGCGCGCCTCACGCCAGCCGGCGTCGCCCTCGACCTGGACGGTGTCGAAGTCCTTGTCGAACATGTCGCGCACGGCGCGCTTCACGAGGTCCTCCTCGGAGTTGATCAGCGCGGGCGCGATCGACTTCAGGGTGGTCTCGCGGATGGTCTCCCACTGGCGCAGCAGGTACTCGTAGTCGCGCTTGATCTCGGCCTTGGTGCGGGCGGCGCCGGCGGTGCGCACGATCAGGCCCATGCCGGTCGGCACGTCCAGGCTGTTGGTGGCGCTCTTCAGCCGCTTGCGGTCGGCGGCGTTGGTGATCTTGCGGCTGATGCCGCCGCCCCGGGCCGTGTTGGGCATCAGCACGCAGTAGCGGCCGGCGAGGCTGAGGTAGGTGGTCAGCGCGGCGCCCTTGTTGCCCCGCTCCTCCTTGACGACCTGCACCAGCATGATCTGGCGGCGACGGATCACCTCCTGGATCTTGTACTTGCGCATCAGGCGACGGCGGCGGCGCTCGAGCTCCGCCTCCATCTTGTCGTCCTCGTCGTCGTGGCCGGAGGTCTCGACCTCGTCCTCGCTTTCGGCGAGCTCGTCGTCGTGCCTGTCGTCGGCCGCCTCGCGCATCAGCGCCTCGCGGTCGGCGTGGGGGATCTGGAAGTAGTCGGGGTGGATCTCGTTGAAGGCGAGGAAGCCGTGGCGGTTGC
>CAZZZR010000194.1:0-5339 GCA_964658605.1 uncultured Caulobacter sp.
CGCTGACCGAGGCCGGCCACGAACGCGCCGAGGAACTGCTGGCGGAGGCCGGTCTGCTGGTCGAGGGCGCGAGCCTGTACGACCCGGCCAACATCACGCTGATGCACCACGTGTATGCGGCGCTGCGGGCCAACCACCTGTATCACCGCGACCAGCACTACGTCGTGGCCAACGGCGAAGTCACGATCGTCGACGAGTTCACCGGCCGCCTGATGACGGGCCGGCGCTGGTCGGACGGCCTGCACCAGGCCGTCGAGGCCAAGGAAGGCGTCGAGATCCAGAGCGAGAACCAGACGCTCGCGTCGATCACATTCCAGAACTACTTCCGCATGTACGCCAAGCTGGGCGGCATGACCGGCACGGCCGACACCGAGGCCTACGAGTTCCAGGAGATCTACGGCCTGGAGACCGTGGTGATCCCGCCGAACCGCCCGACGCAGCGCAAGGACGACCTCGACCTGGTCTACAAGACCGCGCGCGAGAAGTACCTGGCGGTGGTGGAGGACATCCGCGACTGCGTCGCCCGCGGCCAGCCGGCGCTGGTCGGCACCACGTCGATCGAGAACTCAGAGCTGCTGTCGGGCCTGTTGCAGAAGGCCGGCATCCCGCACCAGGTGCTGAACGCCCGCTACCACGAGCAGGAGGCCCTGATCGTCGCCGACGCCGGCGTGCCCGGGGCCGTCACCATCGCCACCAACATGGCCGGCCGCGGCACCGACATCCAGCTCGGCGGCAACCTCGAGATGCGCATGGAGCGCTGGCGCGACGAGCAGCGGGGGCTGGGCGTCGAGGTCACCGACGCCATGGTCCACGCCCGCGAGGCCGAGCTGAAGGCCGAGATCGCCGCCGGCCGCGAGCAGGCGCTCTCCACCGGCGGCCTCTTCGTGCTCGGCACCGAGCGGCACGAGAGCCGGCGGATCGACAACCAGCTGCGCGGCCGCACCGGCCGCCAGGGCGACCCCGGCCACTCCAAGTTCTTCCTGTCCACCGAAGACGACCTCTTGCGCATCTTCGCCGGCGAGCGGCTGGACGCGATCATGCGCACCTTCGGCGTGGAGGAAGGCGAGGCGATCACCCACAAGTGGCTGAACTCGGCCATCGGCACCGCCCAGAAGAAGGTGGAGGCGCGCAACTACGAGATCCGCAAGAATCTCCTGAAGTACGACGACGTCGTCAACGACCAGCGCAAGTCCGTCTTCGAGACGCGCCAGGAGTTCATGGAGGCGACCGACCTCTCCGAGGTGGTCGAGGAGTTCCGCAAGGACACGGTCGGCGACCTGATCGGCCGCTTCCTGCCGCCCAAGGTCTACGCCGAGCAGTGGGACATCGACGGGCTGGAGGAGCGCTGCCAGGCGCTGTTCGGCTTCCTGCCCCCCGTGCGCGAGTGGGCGAGCGAAGAAGGCGTGACGCCCGAGGACGTGCACCAGAAGCTGGGCGAGGCCGTCGAGACGCGCTTCGCCGAGCGGCTGGAGCTGATCGGCGTCGAGCAGATGCGGGGGCTCGAGAAGAACTTCCTGCTCCAGATGATCGACCTGCAGTGGCGCGAGCACCTGCAGCACCTGGACCACCTGCGCCAGGTGATCGGCCTGCGGGGCTACGGCCAGCGCGACCCGCTCAACGAGTACAAGACCGAGGCCTTCAGCCTGTTCGAGAAGCTGCTGGTCGACCTGCGCCAGAACGTGACGCGCTGGGTGATGACGGTGGAGTTCCAGTTCGAGCCGGAGGATCACCGCTTCCAGGGCGGGCTGGAGCCGTTCCCGATCGACTTCACCGGCATCGGCGGGGGCTTCGACCCCTCAGCTGCGCAGGAGGTCCACCTCGATCCCCTGACCGGCGAGAACGAGCGGGCGCGTGGCTTCGGCGCGGGCGGCGACGGCGACCTGGACGCGGAGCGCCGCGCGGCTCTTCCGGTCTCCGCCCTGCCCGGCGGCTGGGAGCGCACCAGCCGCAACCAGCCCTGCCCCTGCGGCTCGGGCCGCAAGTTCAAGCACTGCCACGGGGCGCTCGTCTAGGGCGGTTCGGGCCAGGGGGCCGCCGCCGCGCCTTTGCGCCATTTTGCATCCGCGGCGCGCATGACAAGCGGACGAAAATCGTGTGACTAGTCCGTCGCCCTTTCGCGACGGTCGTGCGACGCCTGGGGTCAACGCCGCTAGACCCGCGCTTCGGAGTGCCCCATGGACCAGATCGTCCGGCCTGCGCCTTCCTCGCTGACCCCGCCTGAAAGCCGCTTCGCCGCCTTGCGCCGGCTGATCTTCTCGCCGTCCCTCAGCTTCCTGATGGAGGCGCACAACGGCTTGTCCGCCAAGATCGCCGAGGAGGCGGGCTTCCGCGGGCTGTGGGCGTCGGGGCTCACCACTTCCGCGTCCCTGGGGTTGCGTGATTCGAACGAGGCGTCCTGGACGCAGGTCTTGGACGTCCTCGAATACATGGCAGACGCCACGACCCTGCCGATCCTGGTCGACGGCGACACCGGCCACGGCAACTTCAACAACGTTCGCCGCTTCGTGCGCAAGCTCGGCGAGCGGGGCGTCGCGGGCGTCTGCATCGAGGACAAGCTGTTCCCCAAGACCAACAGCTTCATCGGAGAGGCCCAGCCCCTGGCCGACATCGAGGAGTTCTGCGGACGGATCAAGGCGGGCAAGGACAGCCAGGTCGACGACGCCTTCGTGCTCGTCGCCCGGGTGGAGGCGCTGATCTCGGGCTGGCCGATGGAGGAGGCGCTGCGCCGGGCCGAGGCCTACCACCAGGCCGGGGCCGACGCGATCCTGATCCATTCCAAGAAGGCCCGCGCCGACGAGATCTTCGAATTCACCGAGCGTTGGGGCGGCCGCGCCCCCGTCGTGATCGTGCCGACCATGTACTACGCCACGCCGACCGACCTGTTCCGGCAGGCGGGCGTCTCCACCATCATCTGGGCCAACCACCTCCTGCGCTCGTCGATGACGGCGATGCGCGAGACGGCGCGGCGCATCCACGAAGACCAGTCGCTGAACGAGGTCGAAGGCCGGGTCGCCAGCGTGAAGGAGATCTTCGCGCTCACCGGCAACGCCGAACTGGAGGCCGCCGAGCGCCGCTACCTTCCGAGCCACGCCCGCGCCAAGGCGGTGGTGCTGGCGGCCAGCCGCGGCGACCTCGGCGAACTGACCCGCGACAAGCCCAAGTGCATGGTCGACATCCGCGGCAAGAGCCTGCTCCAGCGGCTCGTCTCCACGCTTTCGGAGGCCGGCGTGCGCGAGACCACCGTCGTGCGCGGCTATCGCAAGGAGGCGGTGGCGGTGCCCGGGATCTCCGTGGTCGACAACGACCGCTACGCCGAGACCGGCGAGGTCGCGACCCTGGCCGCCGCCCGCGACACGCTCGAAGGTGAGACGGTGGTCGTCTACGGCGACGTCCTGTTCCGCAGCTATATCCTGGACAGCATGATGGGCTCGGCGGCCGACATCGTGCTGGCGGTGGACGCCCTCAACATCCCCCACGCCGGAGCCGCCCCGCCCCACCGCGACTTCGTCACCGCCGACCGCAAGTTCTCGGGCGACTACCTCGACGACACCCCCGCGCGCCTCGTCTCCATGCGCTCGGCGACGTCGGAAGCGGGCGCGCATGGCGAGTGGATGGGGCTGGCCCGCTTCAGCGCCAAGGGGACCGAGATGCTGGCCGCCGAACTCGACGCGCTCGCCGCCGAGGGCCTGATCGACACGGCCGACCTGCCCCTTCTGTTCTCCCGCCTGGCGCAGAAGACCGAGGTGCGCGTCAAATACTTCACCGGCCACTGGATGGACGTCGACACCCTTACCGACTTGGCCGACGCGCGGAACTTCACCTGAGGAGAGAGGCTCGCGAGCGGCTGCTTCGACACCGGCGGCGGCGTGCCGCCTGAGCTTCAGTCCGCTCGCTGGAACAGCCGCGCCTTAGTCAGAAAGGCGGAGTCCTCGTCCACCTGCCGCAAGCCCGCGGCGCCGAACAGCGCCGGCAGGTCGGTCTCCTGGTAGCTCTTGTAGAAGGGTTCGTGGAACTGCGCCGGGAACCGCGCCAGGGGCAGGGCCAGCTCGGGCGCGTCCTGCGCCTGGATCGAATCGGCGAACGCCAGAAGGCCGCCGGGCTTGAGCACGCGGGCGAACTCGCCCGCCACCGCCACGCGCACCTTGGGCGGCAGCTCGTGGAAGAGGTAGATGCAGGTGACCGCGTCCAGGCTGGCGTCGGCGAAGGGCAGGCGCTCGGCGGCGGCCTGCACCGGCGGAGCGCCGGAGCGGCGCGCCTCCTCGAGGTAGGGCGCGGAGAGGTCCAGCCCGAACACCGCCGCCCGCGGGAAGGCGGCGCGCAGGTCCGACAGGAAGGCGCCGGAACCGCAGGCGACGTCCACCATCGCCAGCCCCCGTTGGTCGCGTCCCCGCCACGCCTTGGCGAGCAGCGACAGCGCGCGGCGGCGCATCGGTCCCGCCGAGCCCGCGAACAGCGCCTCGACCTGCGCCTCGTAGCGCCGGGCGCTCTCCGGCGTGAACCAGCCGCCGGACTGATAGTGGAAGTTCTGCCGGTAGTACGCGGGGTAGGCGGGCGACTCGGCGTCGGCCCGCGCTTCGGTGCCGCCCCGACGACCGCGACGCGCCTCGATCACGCGGGCGTCGGTGAACAGGTCGGCGACCACGCGGGCCAGGGCGCGCGGGTCGCGGGGGGCGGCCTCGCCCACGGGATAGAGACCGGCCTCGACGTCGGCGGCGTCCTTGGCGAAGGCGCCCATCCAGGCCTTGCGGAACACCTCGACCTTCAGCGGCGGCGCACGCTCGGCGTCCGGCGCGGCTTCCGGAGGCAGGGGCGCGGGCCTGACGTAGGCGCGGCCGGCGGCGGCCGTAGCGGTCCACCACAGCGCCTTGGCGGCGCTGCCGGCGCGGTGGCGGGCGGCGTCCAGGCGGAACGCGGGGCGGGGCTGCGTCTCGGAGGCGGCTGACGACATGGCGGACCCGGGCTTCAGCGGGCGAAGACGCCCACCAGCTCGATATGGGGAGACCACAGGAACTGGTCCACCGGCTTGACGCGTTGCAGCGTGAAGCCCGCCGCGATCAGCGCCTTCGCGTCGCGGGCGAAGGTGGCCGGGTTGCAGGAGACGCCGACGACGAGGGGGACCTTCGACTCGGCGATCGCGCGCACCTGATCGGCGGCGCCCGCCCGCGGAGGGTCGAACACCACCGCGTCCAGCCCCGCCATCTCTCCGGCCGAAACGGGGCGGCGGAACAGGTCCCGCGCCTCGGCGGCGATCGGCTTCAGCCCCGAGACGGCGCCCGCGCCGCGCCTCAGCGCCTCGATCGCCGCGGCCGAGGCGTCGGCGGCCAGCACCGAGGCCGTCT
>CAZZZR010000195.1:0-5219 GCA_964658605.1 uncultured Caulobacter sp.
CGACTTCGCATGATCCCGGCGCCGCCCCGTTCCGCGGCGCGCACACCGTCGCCGACGGACTTTCCCAGGCGCGGGGTGTTGTTCCCGAACGGGCCGGCGACCACATCAAGGACACATGAAGCAACCGCTTAACACCAACTTCAACGACCGCATCACCAACGCCCAGGAGGCGAAGAAGGCGATGCTGGCGAAGTTCAAGCCCAAGCCGATGGTCACCGCGCCCGAGCCTGTGGACCGCGAGGCCGCGCGCCAGGCCGAGCTGGAGGCTGTTCGCGCCGAGCGCGCCGCCAAGAAGGAGGAGGCCCGCCTCGCCCGCGAGGCCGCCGAGTCCCTCGCCCGTCAGCAGCAGGTGGACGCCGAACTCGCCGCGATGATGGACAAGCGCAACATGCGCAAGGAGCGCAAGGCTATGGAGAAGGCCAGCGCCCAGCAGAAGCGCGCCGCCCGCTTCGGCCAGCTCCTGGGCTCCTGACGCCCGGCGGACGGCGGGTCTAGATCGCCGTCCACAGCGTTTCGGGACGCGGCTTGGGCCGCATGACCGCGCGCGAGGCCGCCGCCTTCACCAGGGCGCGCGCGATCAGCGCGGCCTTGGCGCCCCCGCCCACCCGGGTGCGCGCCTGCAGGGCCGCGGGGCCCGCGCTGACCACCCGGCGACCGATGCCGCGATAGACGCCCCGGGCCGCGGCCACCGCCCAGGCGGAGCGGAAGTTCAACGCCGCAAGCCCCTGAGCCGCCGAGTCGTAGAACGGCTCCGCCGCCTTCACCAGGCGCACGCTCACCGCCGACACCGCCTGCGCGTTCGCCGGGTCGAGCAGGGCGGACGGGTCCGCCGCCAGCCCCGCCTCGGCCAGCCAGTCGGCGGGCAGGTAGACGCGGCCGTTGCGGGCGTCCTCCGCCACGTCGCGGGCGATGTTGGTGAGCTGGAAGGCCAGACCCAGGTCCTGCGCGCGCCGCAGCGTCTCGACGAGCGAGGGCCGCACGCCCATCACCTGCGCCATCATCACGCCCACGACCCCGGCCACGCGGAAGCTGTAGAGCAACGTGTCGTCGAGCGTGACGTAGGTGCGGGGCTCCACGTCCATGGCGAAGCCGGCGAGGTGTTCCAGCGGCCAGCGCGCGTCCAGCCCCGACAGGAAGGCCACCCGCTGCAGCGCCCGGAACACGGGATCGGTCTGCGGCTCGTCGGAGAAGGCGGCGCGGGTGCGGACCTCGAGGTCGGCGACACGTGCGCGGCGGTCCTCCACCGTCAGCGGGGTCATCCCCTCGCCCAGGTCCTGCCCGTCCACGACGTCGTCGCAGTGGCGGCACCAGGCGTAGAGCATGTGCGAGGCTGCGCGCGTGGGCGGGTCGAACAGCATGGAGGCGGCCGCGAAGCTCTTGGAGCCCGCGGCGATCACCGCGCGGCTCTGCTGCTCCAGGGTGACCTGCACGCTCATTCGGCCGCGAGCCTGGGCGACGCGGCCAGCCCCGCGTGCGCCAGCATCAGCCCCGCCGTCGCCTTGGCCGAGCCCACCACCCCCGGCACGCCGGCGCCGGGGTGCGTGCCCGCGCCCACGAGGTAGAGGCCGCCGATCCGGTCGTCGCGGTTGTGCGCGCGGAAGAAGGCGCTCTGGGTCAGGATCGGCTCCAGGCTGAACGCGCTGCCGAGGTGCGCGCCCAGCTCATCGCGGAAGTCGAAGGGGGTGAAGATGCGGCTGGTGACGAGGCTGTCCATCAGGCCCGGCATGGTGGTCTCGTCCAGGAACTTCAGGATGCGGTCGCGGTAGAGCGGCCCTTCCTTGGCCCAGTCCAGCCCCGCCCGGCCGAGGTGCGGCACGGGCGAGAGCACGTAGAAGCCGTCGCAGCCCTCCGGCGCCAGGTCCGGGTCGCTGGCGGTGGGGCGGTGCAGGTAGAGGCTGAAGTCCTGCGCCAGCTTGGGTCCCTTGAAGATCTCGCCGATCAGCTCCTTGTAGCGGGGGCCGAAGATCACCGTGTGGTGGGCCACGTCCTCGAATTTCCGGTTCGTGCCGAAGTAGATGACGAACAGGCTCATCGACCAGCGCTTGCGCTTGAGACCCCGTGCGACGGGCGCGGCCAGCGGCTCTTCGCGCAGCATCTTCGCGTAGGTGGTGTGGACGTCGCCGTTGGACGCCACGAGGTCGAACGGCTGCGCCGTCCCGTCGGCCAGCACCACGCCCGTCGCCTGCCCGCCCGCGGTGGTGATCCGATCAACCGGCGTCGAGACGTGGAATACCCCGCCCAGGTCGGTGAACAGCTTGAGCAGCCCGCGGATCAGCGCGCCCGTGCCGCCCTTGGGGAACCAGACGCCGCCCTTGCGCTCCAGCGCGTGGATGAGGCCGTAGATGGCGGAGGTGGAGAACGGGTTGCCGCCCACGAGCAGCGAGTGGAAGCTGAACGCCTGGCGCAGGTGGGGTTCGGCGATGAACTCGGCGACCTTGTCATGGACGGTCTTCCACGCCTCCAGCTGCACGAGCTGCGGCGCCGCCTTCAGCATCGAGCCCCAGTCGAGGAACGGCACCGCGCCCAGCTTGACGTAGCCCTCAGCGTACAGCGCCTCGGAGTAGGCCAGGAACTTGCGGTAGCCGGCCAGATCCTTCGGCTCCAGCGCCTGGATTTGGCGGTCTAGCTCGGCCTGGTCGTTGACGTAGTCGAAGGTCACCCCGTCCGACCATTGCAGCCGGTAGAAGGGGCTGACGGGCAGGAGCTCGACATAGTCGGCCATGCGCCGGCCGGAGAGGGCGAACAGCTCCTCCAGGCAGGCGGGGTCGGTGATGACGGTGGGGCCGGCGTCGAAGGTGAACCCGTCCTGCTCGTAGACGTAGGCTCGGCCCCCCGGCTTGTCCCGCGCCTCGTAGAGGGTGGTGACGATCCCGGCGGACTGCAGGCGCACGGCCAGCGCCAAGCCGCCGAAGCCCGCCCCGATCACCGCGGCGGTGGTCTGTTTCGTCGTCACGCCGCCACCCCCGTCACCCGCTCTTCGGACAGGCAGCGCAGGGCGCGGTGGATGGGCACGGGCGGCTTGCCGGTGAGGATGCGCAACTTGTCCAGGCGGGTCAGCTCCGAGGCGTAGAAGCGCCGCATCAGCGGCGCGGGGAGGCGGTAGAAGCGTTCGAGCACGCGGTAGCGCTGGTCGGGCGCCGCGGCCTTGAAAAGCATCCGGTTGAGCAGGCGGAAGAAGGCGCGGTCGGCCCACGCCTCGCGCGACGCCGATTGCGAGAGCTGGGCGATCGCGGCGGTGGTGAGCGGGCCGCCCGTCTCGACATGACGCCCGATCCGCTCGGCCAAGCGTGCGGCGTCGGGAAGGGAATAGCCGGTGGTGGGGTGGAACAGGGCGGCGCGCAGGCCCACGCGTCCCACGCCGTCGGCCGCGGTCTCGCGCCAGAAGGCGTCGATGTCGCCGCCCAGCGCGACCGGCAGCACGCCGTGCTCGCGCCGCAACTCGCGCACGATCTCCCAGCCCTGGTCGTGGGCGTAGGCGCGCGCCTCGTCCGCCAGGTCGCCATGGTCCAGCGCGTCGCCGTCGGCGTAGCGGGTGTCCTCGACCAGGAGGCACGTTGGCGAGAACGGCAGGGTGTAGACGAAGCGGTAGCCGTCCTTCTGCGGCACGGTGGCGTCCATCACGATCGGGCGGTCGAGGCCGTGGGGACGCGCCGTCTCGATCTCAATCCCGACGAACTTCTGGAAACCCAGCTTCAGGCCCGGCGCCGCCGCGTCGCGGGCGGGGCCGCGAGCGTCGACCACCGCGCCTCCGCGCAGCGTCCGCCCGTCCGCCAGCTCGACCCGGTCGGGATGGAGCGCGGCCGCCTCGACGCCGCACAGGACGCCATCCTCGCCCACCGCGGCGCGGACGGCCGCGTCGAACCGCTCGGCGGTGATGCTGGCGTAGGGGGTGTCGAGGTCGCGCGAATGGGCGGGGAAGCGCACGTGGTAGCCGGGCCAGCGGTGGGCGAACAACGGCGACACCCACTCCAGGATATGAGGCGACAGGTCGCTCTCGAACAGGCTCCAGGTGTGGCCGGCGCCCAGCTGCGCGGCGCGCTCGACGATCAGGATGCGCAGGTCCGGCCGGGCGCGTTTCAGCCGCAGCGCGATGAGTCCCGCCGCAAGTCCGCCGCCGGCCAGGACGAGGTCGGCTCGGATCGGGTCGGCCGCGGTCTCGACGTCGCTCACCCGTCACCTGTAGCGGCTTAACGGGCTCCCGTCCCGTGAACGCGTATGCGCCCCGCTTGAGCCGACACGCGGGCGGCGCCTATGAAGGCGCATGGCCCACGCCGTCCCCGAGCCGCACAAGCCGCTGGAGGCCGGGCTCTACGTCGTCTCGACGCCGATCGGGAACCTGCGCGACATCACGCTGCGCGCGCTGGACGTGCTGAGCCTCGCCGACGTGGTGCTGGCGGAGGACACGCGCACCGCCGCCAGGCTCCTGTCGGCGCACGGGATCAAGGCCAGGGTCGAGCGCTACGACTACCATGTGGGCGCGGGCGCGCGCCCGGCGATCCTGCGGCGGCTGGCTGAGGGCGCGCGCATCGCGCTCACGACCGACGCCGGCACGCCGCTGGTCTCCGACCCCGGCTACCGGCTCGTGCGTGAGGCGGCGGAAGCGGGGCTGCCGGTGTGGCCGGTGCCAGGCGCCAGCGCGGTGCTCGCGGGGCTGGCGGTCGCGGGCCTGCCCACCGACCGCTTCCTGTTCGCGGGCTTCCCGCCGCCCAAGTCCGCGGCGCGCCGCACTTGGCTGGAGGGGCTTTCGCCCGTCCGCGCCACGCTGGTGATGTACGAGAGCGGGCCGCGCCTGGCCGACAGCCTGGCCGACATGGCCGCCGTTCTCGGCGAGCGGGAGGCGGTGGTGGCGAGAGAACTCACCAAGCTGCACGAGACGGTGGTCCGCGGCCCGCTTCCGGCGCTCGCCGCCGACCCGCGGCTGCAGGCGCCCAAGGGCGAGATCGTGGTCATGGTCGCGCCGGGCGAGGAGGCGGAGGCCGACGCGGGCGACGCCGACGCCGCCCTCGCCGATGCGCTGGCCCGCTCCGGTCCCGCCGAGGCCGCGACCGAGGTGGCGCGCGCGCTTGGGCTCAACCGCCGCACCCTCTACCGCCGCGCGCTCGAGCTGAAGGGCGTGGCGTGAGGCGGGCGGAGCTCATCGCGCTCCGACGCACGCGCGGCGCCCAAGGCCGCCGGGCCGGCCGGGCCGCCGAGTGGCTGGCCGCGGCGTGGCTCTTGCT
>CAZZZR010000196.1:0-5211 GCA_964658605.1 uncultured Caulobacter sp.
TGTAGTTGACGCTTGCGTCCGAAGAGAGCGACCAACGGTCGGCGAGCGGGTTGTAGCTCACGCCCACCGGGCCCTTCACCGCCACGGGCTCAGCGCTGAGGAAGGCGGCCAGCTCCTGGGGCGCCAGGAACTTGCGCCAGTCGTGGATGCCGCGCGGCAGCCAGCCGAGCACGTACTCGGCGCCCACCTTGGCGAGCGCGAACGCCTTGAGCGTACGGTTCAGTGTGGCGACCACCATGATCCCCCCCGGCGCCACCAAGCGCGAGGAGGACCGAAGGTAGGCGGCGGGATCGTCCACGTGCTCGATCACCTCCATGTTCAGGACCACGTCGAACGGCGCCGCGCCGCCCGCCAGCAGCGCCTCGGCGGTGTCGCAGCGGTAGTCGATCTGGAGCCCCACCTCCGCGGCGTGGGCGCGCGCTGTGCCGATGTTGCGAGCCGAGGCGTCCACCCCCGTCACCGCGAAGCCCAGCCGGGTCATCGGCTCGCTGAGCAGGCCGCCGCCGCAGCCGATGTCCAAGAGGCGCAGGCCCTCGAAAGGCCGCGCGGCGGCGGAGTCGCGGCCGAACCGGGCCAGCGCGGTCTCGCGGATGAACTGCAGCCGCGTCGGGTTGAAGCGGTGCAGGGGGGCGAACTTGCCCTTCGGATCCCACCATTCGGCGGCGATCCGGGCGAAATTCTCCACCTCGGCGGCGTTCACGCTTGCGCCCGTTGCGTGGTCGGTGTTCGCCAAGCGTCTTCCCTCGCTGCCCGGGCGCCGCTACACGGCGGCTCCCCGCGCTCCGCACATGGCCGGAGCGCTCGCGCTTGCCAAGGGTCGCCCTGAGCTTCCGATGACGTCGCGGCTGGTGATGAAGTTCGGCGGCACGTCCGTGGCGGACCTGGAGCGCATCCGGCGCGTGGGTCGGCTGGTCGCGGCGGAGGCCGCGGGCGGCAGGCCGGTGGCCGTGGTGGTCTCGGCGATGAGCGGCCGCACCAACGAGCTCGTGGCCTGGACCGACACCGCGGGCGCGGCAGCCGAAGGGCTGGATCCGTCCGACGACGAGTACGACGTGGTGGTGGCCTCGGGCGAGCAGGTGACGGCCGGACTGCTGGCGATGGTCCTGCGCAACATGGGGCTGAAGGCGCGCTCCTGGCTCGGCTGGCAGGTGCCGATCCTGTGCGACGAGGCGCACGGCCGCGCCCGCATCGAGGACATCCCCGCGCAATCCCTGGCCGACCGCATGGACTCCGGCGAAATCGCCGTGATCGCCGGCTTTCAGGGCGTGACGCCGGACGGCCGGATCACCACCCTCGGCCGCGGCGGCTCCGACACCTCGGCGGTGGCGATCGCCGCGGCGGTGAAGGCCGCGCGCTGCGACATCTACACCGACGTCGACGGCGTCTACACCACCGACCCGCGCATCGAGTCCCGCGCGCGTCGCATCCCGAAGATCTCCTACGAGGAGATGCTGGAGATGGCGTCCCTCGGCGCCAAGGTGCTGCAGACGCGATCGGTCGAGCTCGCCATGGCCCAGCGCGTGCCGGTGCGCGTGCTCTCCAGCTTCACCGAACCGGAGGACTTGGCGCGCGCCGGAAACAGTGTCGGCACCATCGTGTGCGACGAGGAGGAGATCGTGGAGAAGCGCATCGTATCGGGCGTCGCGTACAGCCGCGACGAGGCCAAGGTCACCCTGTTCGGCCTGCCCGACCATCCCGGCGTCTCGCGCGCGATCTTCTCGCGGCTCGCCGACGCCAACGTGAACGTCGACATGATCGTGCAGTCGAAGGCCAAGACCAGCGACAGCGCCAACATGGCCTTCACCGTCGGCAAGCGCGACGCCGCCCGCGCGCTCGAGATGATGCGCGCCGCCCAGGCCGAGATCGGCTTCGACGAGGTCGAGATCGACGAAGACGTGGCCAAGGTCTCGGTCGTGGGCGTCGGCATGAGGAGCCACGCGGGCGTCGCCAAGACTATGTTCGGCGCGCTCGCCGAGAAGGGCGTCAACATCCAGGTGATCTCCACCAGCGAGATCAAGATCAGCGTGCTGATCGAGGCGGCCTACACCGAGCTGGCGGTGCGCGCGTTGCACGCGGCCTACGGGTTGGCGGAGACGTAACGAAGCTCGCCGCCCCGCTCGCGGCGAGCTGGGTCGGCGTCTTGTAAAGCCGGAGATGACAGCGCAGTCTTCCGAGCGCCACGCCGCCTGTTCAGGCTGGAGGGAAACCCGATGCACAAGACTCTGATTGCGGCGGCTGCGGCGCTCCTCGGGCTCTGCGCGGCCCCCGCCATGGCGGCGCCGGTGAAGAACATCGTGCTCGTTCACGGGGCCTGGGCCGACGGGTCTGGATGGAAGGGCGTCTACGACATCCTGACCCGGGACGGGTACGCCGTCAGCGTCGTCGCCAACCCCGACACGGGCGTCGCCGACGACGTTGCGGCCACGCAGCGCGTGCTCGACCGTCAGGTCGGGCCGGTGATCCTGGTTGGCCACTCCTATGGCGGCACGGTCATCACCGAGGCCGGCGCCGATCCCAAGGTGGTAGGCCTGGTCTACATCGCCGCCTTCGGTCCCGACGAAGGCGAGACGACCGCCAAGTTCCTGCCCAAGGGGCCCCTGCCGATCGCGGTCTCCAAGGACGGGCTCGCCTTCTTCAACCGCGACGCCTTCCTGGCCGCCTTCGCGCCCGACGTGCCGATGGAGACGCGGGTCTTCATGTCCGACGCCCAGGTTCCGCTGGCGGTCTCCGTCTTCTCCGCTCCGATCACGCGTCCCGCGTGGAGGTCGAAGCCGTCCTGGTACCTGGTGTCGTCCAACGACCAGATCATCCCGCCTGACGTGGAGCGGATGTACGCTAAGCGGATGAAGGCGACGACCGCGGAGGTCGCCGGCAGCCACGTGGCCTTCATCTCCCACCCGGACGTCGCCGCCCGCCTGATCGAGGACGCCGCGAAGGGCGCTGGCGGTCCGAAGTAGGAAACCCCGGGACCCGCTCCTCCGCCGTTCGGGAGGGGCCTCCGGCTAGACGGCGGCGTGCACCAGCGCGCCGGGGAACAGCCGCTCGAAGCGGCCGAGCGCCTGCGGATCAAGCCTCACATGCACGTGCATCGCCTCGCCCGCGTCGTCGCGGCCGGTGACGCGGCCGTGGCGGTAGAGCCAGGCGAGCGCTTCCCCGTCGTTCGCGCCGAGAACGGCCTCGACCGGAGGCGTCTCGTCGATGCGGGAGACGATCAGCCCCAGGAGCGCATCCATCCCGTCCCCGGTCAGCGCCGACACCGCCACCGCAGCGCGCTCGCCGTTCGAGCGCCCGGCCTGCGCCTGCAGCGCCGCGCGCGCCTCCGGCTCCAACAGGTCGAGCTTGTTCCAGACCTCGACGACCCGAGGATCGTCGGCGCCCAGCCCGATCTCGGCCAGCACCTTGGCGACGTCCGCGGCCTGGGCGTCGGAGTCGGCGCCGCTCATGTCGCGCACGTGCAGCACGAGGTCGGCCTCCTCCACTTCCTCCAGCGTGGCGCGGAAGGCGGCGACGAGTTCGTGCGGCAGGTCGCTGATGAAGCCCACGGTGTCGGACAGGATCACGGGCCGGCCGCCCGGCAGCTTCAGCATGCGAAGCGTCGGATCGAGGGTGGCGAAGAGCATGTCCTTCGCCACCACCTCGGCCCCGGTGACGCGGTTGAAGAGCGTGGACTTGCCGGCGTTGGTGTAGCCGACCAGCGCCACGACGGGGAACGGCGTGCGCTCGCGGGCGCCGCGGTGGAGGCTGCGGGTGCGGCGCACCTCCTCCAGCTCCTTCTTCAGGCGCACGATGCGGTCGGCGATCTGGCGGCGGTCCAGCTCGATCTGCCGCTCGCCGGGACCGCCGGTCTTGCCCGCGCCGCCACGCTGGCGCTCCAAGTGGGTCCAGGTGCGCACGAGGCGGCCGCGCTCGTACTCCAGGCGCGCCAGTTCGACCTGCAGCCGCCCCTCCCCCGTCCGCGCCCGCCGGCCGAAGATTTCAAGGATCAGGCCGGAACGGTCGACGACCTTGCGGTCCCACGCCTTCTCAAGGTTGCGCTGCTGCACGGGCGTGAGCGCGTCGTCGACGACCACAACATCGGCCTCAAGATCCGCGGCGATCGCCTTGATCTCCTCGACCTTTCCGCTGCCGAACAGCGTGGCGGGCGTCGTCGACCGCAGCGGCGCGATCTCGCCGCCCACGATCTGCAGGTCCAGCGCCATGGCCAGCCCTTGAGCCTCCTCCAGCCGCTGCCGCGATGTGCGGGCGGAGGTGGCCTCGCGCCGCGCGGGGTGGACGATCAGCGCGCGCTCGGGCGGCGGTGCGCGCTCGACGCCGTCCCTCGCCTGCCGCGTTCCGGAGGTCTCGCGCGCGCTCAAGCGTCGCCTTCTTCGTCCACCGGCGGCTCGTAGAGCTGCACGGGGGCGGACGGCATGACGGTCGAGATGGCGTGCTTGTAGACGAGCTGGCTCTGGCCGTCGCGGCGCAGCAGCACGCAGAAGTTGTCGAACCAGGTCACCACCCCCTGCAGCTTCACACCGTTGACGAGGAAGATGGTGAGGGGGGTCTTGGCCTTGCGAACGCTGTTCAGGAACGTGTCCTGCAGGTTCTGCTTCTTCTCGTTGGACATTGAAGTTCCTAGTGTCTTTCGCCGGATCGACGCCGGCGTGGAAGGTGGGGAGGACGGTCGTGGCCGGCGCAGGGAACGGCCGGTCAGACCGCCGCGTTCCTCGCGCCTTCCAGATATAGGCTTCGCAGGCGCCGCACGACAGGCCCCGGCGCGCCGTCGCCCACCGGATGGCCGTCAACGGCGACCACCGGCATGGCGAAGGTGGAGGCCGCGGTGATGAAGGCCTCCGCCGCGTCCCACGCCTCCGCAACGGTGAAGGGGCGCTCCTCCACGCGCATCTGCAAGCTGTCCGCCAAGCCGCGCACACCGGCGCGGGTGATCCCGCGCAGGATGTTGGCGTCGGTCCCCCGCGTCACGAGCGCGCCGTCACGGGTGACGATCCAGGCGTTGGTGGAGGCGCCCTCGGTGACGAAGCCGTCCGCGTCCACGAACCACGCCTCGTAGGCCCCGGCCTCGCGCGCCTTCTGCTTGGCGAGCACGTTGGCGAGAAGCCCGGTCGTCTTGATGTCGCACCGCGCCCAGCGCGCCTCGGGCGTGGTGACGACGCGCACCCCGCGCTCGGCCTTGGCGGCCTCGGCGGCCAGGGAGATGCGTTTGGCGGTGAC
>CAZZZR010000197.1:0-5211 GCA_964658605.1 uncultured Caulobacter sp.
ATGGCGGCGGCTGGGCGCGCTCCCCCGCGGCGCCTGGGGCACGACGCTGGCGCACATCGGGCTGGGCGTCTTCGTGCTCGGCGCCTGTTTCGAGAGCGCCTGGCGGATCGAGACCGCCGCGACGCTCAACCCCGGCCAGAGCCTTCGCGTCGGCGCCTATGCGCTCACCCTGGCGGGCGTCGGGAGCGTGGACGGGCCGAACTACACGGCCGACCGGGCGGCGATCCGCGTCGCGCCCGACAAGGGCGTTCCGTTCGAGGTCGCACCCGAGCGCCGGTTCTACCCGGCGAACCGCCAGACGACCTCGCACGTCGCGCTGGCGCGGCAGGGCGTCAGCGACCTCTACGTGGTGCTCGGCGAACGCACGGGCGGGAGCTCGCAGGCCTGGACGGTGCGCGCCTTCTGGAATCCGGGCGCGCGGCTGATCTTCCTTGGGCCGCTGCTTATGGCGCTCGGCGGGCTCGTGTCCCTCTCCGACCGTCGGCTGCGGCTGGCTGCGGGGCGGCGGGCGAGGACCCGCGAGCCCGTGTTGGTCCCGGCCGAATGAGGCTGCGCGCGTCGGTCCTGGCGCTCGCGCTGCTGGCGGCTCCGCTCGTCGCCCGTGCCGAGACCCGACTGCCGGACCCCGCGCAGGAGGCCCGGGCGCACACCATCTTCCGGCAGTTGCGCTGCCTCCAGTGCCAGAACGAGTCGATCGACGATAGCGAGGCGGACCTCGCGGCCGACCTGCGGGCAATCGTGCGGAGCCAAGTAACGGCGGGGCGCTCGGACGCGCAGATCCGCGCCTTTATGGTCGACCGTTACGGTGACTTCGTGCTGCTGAAGCCGCGCTTCTCGGCCGGCAACGCGCTCCTGTGGCTCGCGCCCTTCGCCGTGGTCGGCGGCGGGCTGGCGGTGCTGGCGACCCGTCGGCGGCGGCCCGCGCTGGAGCCGGAGCTGACGTCCGACGAACAGGCGCGCCTCGCCGCGCTGCAGTCCGCCGCCAAGGTTCCGCCGCAGAGCGGCCCTACGCCCGACGCCGCCGGGGTGTGATACGGATGCGACGGCGCTGTGGCGGCGCATCCGCAACCGCCGCTTCGCCCTACGGCAACAACGCAGCCCGGCCTCCGAGCCCGGGCGGAGGAAGACGACGCCCATGCCCCTGACGAGGAAGAGCTTCATCGCCGGCGCCGTGATGGGCGTGGGCGTCGCCGGCGCCGCGGCGGCCGGCATCGGCGTGGGCCTGCCCCGCGCGGCGGCCGACCCGGCGGGCCAGTCCGCCTCCGCCCAGCTGGTCAAGGCCTCGACCGCGCCGATCTTCGCAGCGCCCCCCGGAGCGCCGCAGTCGTTCGCCGACATCTTCGAGAAGGTGGCTCCGGCGGTCGTGTCCATCGACGTCACCACCCGCGTGCCGATCAGCGAGATGGGCGGGATGCAGGACCTGCCCTTCCCCTTCAACCAGCTGCCGCAGTTCCGGCAGGGGCCGGGCGGCCCGGGCGGCGGCAAGTCCACGCCGAACCGCCGCGGCCCTGGCGCCACGCCCCCCGGGGCGGACGGCGGCGACAGTGACGGCGACGGCCTGAACGACCAGAACAGCCGCGAGGCGCAGGCCGCGGGTTCGGGCTTCTTCATCTCGGCCGACGGCTACATCGTCACCAACAACCACGTGGTCGAGAACGCCACCACGATCCGCGTCACCCTCAGCGACAAGCGCGAGCTGAAGGCGCGCGTGATCGGCCGCGATCCCGACAGCGACATCGCGGTGGTCAAGGTCGACGGCGGTCCCTTCCCGTTCGTGGACTTCGAGAACCAGGCCAAGCCGCGCGTGGGCGACTGGGTGCTGGCGGTGGGCAACCCGCTGCAACTGGGAGGCACCGCGACCGCGGGCATCGTCTCGGCGATCAGCCGCGACCTGCCGGCCGACCCCGGCACGCTCCCTGCGCAGTACATCCAGATCGACGCGCCCATCAATCGGGGCAACTCGGGCGGCCCGACCTTCGACATCTACGGCCGCGTCATCGGCGTGAACACCGCCATCTACTCGCAGACGGGCGGGTCCATCGGCATCGGCTTCGCCGTGCCCGCCGCCACCGCCGATCAGATCGCCAAGGACCTGATCGCCGGCAAGAAGATCACTCGCGGCTACCTTGGCGCCTCGATCCAGAATATCACGTCCGACAACGCCGAGGCGCTGGGCGTGCCGCTGAACGCCGGCGCCTTCGTGGCGGACGTCACCGCGGGAGGCCCCGGCGCCCGCGCGGGGCTGCAGCCGGGCGACATCGTCATGTCGGTGAACGGGACCAAGGTCTCGAGCTCGGCGGAGCTGACCCGGGCGGTGGCCGGCACGCGGGCGGGCGACATCATGCATCTGCAGATCCGCCGCGCGGGCAAGGTGATCGCGCTCGACGTGCGGGCCGGGGTGCGTCCCAGCGCCGCGGTGCTCAACAAGGGGCTGGGCGGCGAGGGCGACGACGACGAGGCCCCGCAGAACGGCCCGGGCGCCGAGGCGAACCGCCAGACGATCCTCGGCCTCGGCGTCACCCCGCTGAGCGCCGCCGAGCGCCAGAAGTTCAACATCGCGGCCGAGGTGAAGGGGCTGGTCATCACCCGCGTGGCCGAAGACTCCGACGCCGGACGCAAGGGCTTCAAGCCGGGCTACGTGATCGTCCAGGCCAACGAGCGCCCGGTCTCCACCCCGGCCGAGTTCGCCGCCGCCGTGGCCGACGCCCGCAAGTCCGGACGCCCGGCCGTGTTCCTGCTGGTCAACATCGGCGGCCGCAACGCCGGGGTCGCGCTGAAGCTGGACACGCCGGCCGCGAAGTAGCCGGGACGCCGGCCCGCCTGGGCGCCGCAAGCGCTCAGGCGGGTGACGCGACCGTAACTTCCGTCCGCGGCTCCCGTCCGCCATGATCCGCCGCTGAGAATCGGAGGGCGGGACGTTGCGCATCCTGGTGATGGAGGACGATACGGGCGCGGCCCAGGCCATGGCCAAGGGCCTGGCCGACGCCGGCCACGAGGCCGTGCTCGCCGAGGACGGCCAAGCGGGGCTGGAGGCGGCGCGCCAGGGCGGCTTCGACGTCATGGTCGTCGACCGCATGATGCCGCGCATGGACGGCCTGACCGCCGTCGCCGCCATCCGTCGCGAGGGCGACGACACGCCCGTGCTGTTCCTCTCCGCCCTGGGCGAGGTGGAGGACCGGGTCACCGGCCTGAAGGCGGGCGGCGACGACTACCTAGTCAAGCCCTACGCCTTCTCCGAGCTGGTCGCGCGCGTCGAGGCGCTCAGCCGCCGCCGGGAGACGGGCGCGGTGGCGACCACCCTGAAGGTCGGCGACCTCGAGATGGACCTCCTCACCCGCGGGGTGCACCGCGCGGGCAAGGAGATCGACCTGCAGCCGCGCGAGTTCCAGCTGCTGGAGTTCCTGATGCGCCACGCGGGTCAGTCGGTGACGCGCACCATGCTCTTGGAGAAGGTCTGGGAGTACCACTTCGACCCCCAGACCAACGTCATCGACGTCCACATCAGCCGCCTGCGCGCCAAGCTCGACAAGGGCTTCGACCATCCCATGCTGCAGACGGTGCGTGGCGCGGGCTATCGCCTCGACGCCTGACGCGCGACGCCGGTGCGCCTCCCCTCCGTCCTGCGGACGACGCCGTTCCGGCTGACGCTGATCTTCCTCGCCCTGTTCGCCGCCGCCGCCGCCGCCTTCCTGGCCTACGTCTACATCGCGACGGCGGGCGAGGTGACGCAGCGGGCGGATACGGACGTGAGCCGCGAGATCGCGTCGTTGCAGACCGTCTACACCCAGGGCGGAACGGCGGCGCTGAACGGGGCGCTGATCGAGCGGTCATCGGGGGAGCGTCCGTTCCTCTACCTGTCGATGGACAAGACGGGTAAGCCGATCACGGGCAACATCGCCATGTCTCCCTTGGACAAGCCCGACGCCAGCCACGGCGCCACCAGCTTCCGCGTGACCGAGACCGACCCGGACGGCGCGGTCGTCCGCCGACAGGCCTGGGGGCGGCAGGTGCGGCTTCCGGGCGGCGAGCTCCTGTTCGTCGGCGCCGACATCGGCGAGAGCCGCGCCTTCGTCGTGCGGGTGGTGCGCGCCACCTGGGGCGCGGGCGTGCTGATCCTGCTGCTGGGGCTGGCGGGGGGGCTGCTCGTCAGTCGCAACGTCAGCCGCGCCATGGCCGGCTTGCGCGAGGCGGTCGAAAAGGTGCAGGCGGGCGACTTGAACGCCCGCGCCCCCGTCCGCGGCGTGCGCGACGAGTTCGACGAGCTGGCGGCGGGGCTGAACGCCATGCTCGACCGGGTGGAGCGGCTGATGGGCGGCCTGCGCCACGCCGGCGACGCCATCGCCCACGACCTGCGCTCGCCGCTCACCCGCCTGCGGGCGCGCCTTGAGGCGGCGCTGATCGACGCGGAGAACGGGGCGGCCGATCCCAAGGCGGCGCTGGAGACCGCGCTCGAGGACGCCGACGCGGTGCTGCGCACCTTCAACGCCGTGCTGGCGATCACCCGGCTGCAGGCGGCGGGGCAGTTCACGACCGCCGCGGAGTTCGACCTCTCCGCCCTCGCCGCCGACGTGTCCGAGCTCTACGAGCCTCTGTGCGAGGAGAAGGGGCTGGAGTTCGCCGCCGAGCTGGGGCCGCGGCTGATGGTGCGCGGCGACCGCGAGTTCGTCGCCCAGGCGCTGGCCAACCTTCTGGACAACGCGGTGAAATACACGCCCGCAGGCGGCGCGGTGATGCTGCGCACGCGTCGGCGCAGCTCGGGCGAGGTGGAGGCCAGCGTCACCGACACCGGCCCCGGCGTGCCCGAGGCCGACCGCGCGCGGGTGCTGGAACGCTTCGTCCGCCTGGAGAACAGCCGCACCCAGCCGGGCTCCGGCTTGGGCCTCTCCCTGGTCGCGGCGGTGGCCGCCGCGCACGGCGGGCGGCTGGACCTGGACGAGGGCCCCGGCGTCGTCCCGGGCGGCCCTCCGGCCCACGGCCCCGGGCTGCGGGTGGCGCTCAGCCTGCCGGGCGCCGGGTAGGGCGCGGGTCTTCGCACGGAGGCCGCCATGCGACCGCTTGCGCCGGCCGGGTTGCGGACCTAGCGTCGCCTCCCGGCTTGTGGAGGCTTGCGGCATGAGACGTCTCGTCGTGGCGCTGAGCGCGCTCCTGATCGCGGCCCCGGCGGTCATGGCGCAGGATCGCCCAGTAGGCGGCGGCTTCGGCGAGTCCGTG
>CAZZZR010000198.1:0-5210 GCA_964658605.1 uncultured Caulobacter sp.
CGACCACCCGGCAGCCCGCGATCTTGCCGATCTGCCCGACCACCGAGCCCGTCGCCCCGGCCGCGCCCGTAATCACCAGCGTGTCGCCGGGGAAGGGCTTGCCGATCTTGTTCAGGCCGAAGAAGGCGGTCATGCCGGTGGTGCCGAGCACGCCGAGGTTGGCCGTGAGGAGGTCGTCGGCCTCGACCTTCGTCAGGTCCTTGGCGGCGACGGTGGCGAAGTCCTGCCAACCGACCATGCCCATGGCGTGGTCACCTACGGCGAAGCGCGGATCAGCGGAGGCGACCACCTCGCCGACGCCGGAGCCTCGCATCACCTCGCCGATCTCGGTCGGCGCGACATAGCCGCCGACGTTCTCCATCCAGCCCTTCTGCGCCGGGTCGAAGGAGATGTGGCTGAGCTTCAGCGTCACCTCGCCCTCGCCGGGATCGCGCACCGGCGTCTCGACCCACTTGAAGTCGTCGTCCACGAGGCCCCGGCCTGAGGGGCGGCCGTTGATCAGCCACTGGCGGTTGGGGGTCATGCAGGGACTTTCAAAGAGGCCCGCCGGCGGCGAGCCAGCCGCCGTCGGCGAGGAGTTCAGAGCCGGTGACGAAGCTGGAGGCGTCGGACGCCAGGAAGGCGGCGCACTCGGCCATCTCGGAAGGAGCGGCCATGCGCGCGATGGGCTGCAGCGTCTCCATGAAGGCGCGCATGCCCGCCGGATCGCCGGAGGCGTCGAACGCCGCCTGGTTCATCGGCGTGTCTATGGTGCCGGGGTGCAGCGAGTTGCAGCGGATGGTCTTGTAGGTCCGCGCGCAGTGCACTGCGACCGACTTGGTCAGGAGCCGCACGCCGCCCTTGCTCGCCGTGTAGGCGGCGGCGGACGCGAGGCCGATGTAGCCGGTGATGGAGCTGACGTTGACGATCGAGCCGCTCGGCCCGCCCGGATTGGCCTTCATGGCGCGGATGGCGTGCTTGCATCCCAGCATCGTGCCGGTGAGGTTGACGCTGAGCACCTTGTTCCAGAGGGCGAGGTCGCTGTCCTCGATGGTCTGGGCGGCGAACATGCCGGCGTTGTTGACCACCACGTCGAGGCGGCCGTGCGCCGCGACCGCGCCGTCGATCGCGGCGATCCATTGGGCTTCGTCGGAGACGTCGTGGGTGAAGAACGTGCCGCCGACCTTGGCGGCGACGGCTTCGCCCTTCTCGACTTGCAGGTCGGTGACGACGACGGTCGCGCCCTCGCGGGCGAACACCTCCGCGCACGCCTCGCCGATGCCGGACGCGCCGCCGGTGACGAGGGCGACCTTGCCCTGGAGCTTGCCGGTCAATTTTCTCTCCGCTCTTCCCCGCGCATGCGGGGACCCAGGCTCTCTTCGCCTGCGAAGTCTCGTGGACAGACGTGGGGTTTGAGGAAGCAAGCAAGTCCGGGTCCCCGCATGCGCGGGGATGAGCGGTAGGAAAAGAACGTCACGGCCGTCTCACGGGATCGGAGCCGTTCCAGCTCTTCGCCACCGCCTTCATGTGGGCGAAGAATTCGCGGCTTCCGGGCCCAGGCGTGAGGATCTCGACCATCGTCCCCGGGCCGCCGCCGGTGTCGACGTAGATCACCTCGCCGCCGCCCGAGACCTTGCCCTCCTGCACCACCCGCGCGCCGACCGCAGTGCAGACCTCGCGGGCGCGCGCCATGTCGTCGACCAGGATGCAGACGTGGTGCAGGCCCTCGCGGCCCTCGTCGCGCCAAGCCTTGTAGATCGAGGGGGCGTCATTGTGCTGGCGGATCAGCTCGATCTGCAACTCGCCCCAGTAGCCGATGACCATGCTGAAATCGACGTGGGCGGGCCGGCCCTCGTACGTCAGGTTCTCCAGCGTCACGTGGTCGAACGCCCAGAAGGGGCCGGCGCCCATGGTCTCGATCCAGAAGCTCAGCGCCGCGTCGAAGTCGGCCGGCACGTAGGCGAGCTGCATCACCTCGCCGAGCGCCGACAGCGATCCCGCCCTGCTCATTGGGGGCCGCTCATTGCGCAGCGTGCAGGTGAGCGGTCGGCTGGGCTGTGATGGGCTCTCCGATCGCCTCGGCGAAGTTGCGGTGCATCTGTTGCAGCGCCAGTTCCTGGCGCCCGTAGACGACCGTCGCCCCCTCCGGCAGGTAGGTGAGGTTCTTCCAGCCCTCGGCGGCCGTGACGTAGTCCTCGTTGACCACCACGTAGGCCGTCTGGTCGAACGCGGTCTCGACCTCCGCCCGATGCGCTTCGTCGCGCACGCCCCCCATGGCGTAGATGGTCTTGTGGGTTCGCGTCTCGCCGACCTCCTCGCCCGGGTAGTGGCGGAAGATCGTGAGGTAGCTCTTGCCGGGCGAGACGCTGCCCGCGAACAGCACCACGTTCGGGTACATCAGGTGGATGCCCGCGGGCTCGGGCCGCAGCCCCCATTCGCTTTCGGGCGTGTCGACCCAGCTCGCCCAGTCGCGCTGGGCGAAGCCGACGCGCTGGTGGCGGCCCCAGCGGTCGTGCACGGTGATGTCGTTGCGGAAGTAGGGGCTGAGCGTCTCCTTGTGGAGCGCCGCGAAATGGTAGCCCTCGCCGTAGGTGTCATAGGCGTACTTCCAGTTGGCCGCGACCGGCAGCACGCCCGCCTTGACCCGCTCGCAGCTCTCCAGCCGCAGACCGTCCAGGATGGGTCCGAAGTCGGCGAGGTGGTCGTCCAGGTCCAGCGAGAGGCCGGGCGTGGGCATGACGAAGACGATGCCGTGACGCTCCTCGCAGGCCAGCGCGGTGAGGTGGTCGCGCCCCTCCAGCCCGCACTCGCCGAAGCGGTCGGCCTCGGTGGCGGCGATCAGGCGGCCGTCGTTGGCGTAGGTCCAGCCGTGGAACCAGCAGGTGAAGCGGTTGGCCTTGCCCGCCTCCTCCCGCACCAGCCGCGCGCCGCGGTGGGGGCAGATGTTCAGGAAGGCGCGAACCGTCCCGTCCTTGCCGCGAGTTACGACCACGGGCGGCCCCGCCTCGTCGAAGGTGCGGTAGGCGCCGGGCTCCTTGATCTCGCTCGACAGGCAGACGACCTGCGGCGTCTTCGTGAACAGGATGTCCCGCTCCCGCTTGTGCCGCTCGGGGTCGGTGTAGGCGCTGGCCAGGTTCACCATGGCCTCGGGCGCGAGGTCGCTGGTGCCGTCGCGGATGTGCGCGGCCATGCGGCGGGCGTTCTCGAAGCGGGTGGCGAGGACTTCGGCGTCGGTGGCGGCCATGGAGGCTCCTCCTCTGCGGGGACTAGGGTTCAGGCGTAGGCGAGCGTCTTGCGGACAGCCGCTTCGATGCGGGCGGGGCTGGGCATGTATTCGTCCTCCAGCGAGGGCGAGAACGGCACCGGCGTGTGGGGGCAGGTCACCTTGGCGATGGGCGCCTTGAGCGACTTGAAGCCCTGCTCGGCCACCATGGCGGCGATGTCGGCGGCGAGCGAGCAGCGGGGTGGGCTCTCGTCCACCACCACGAGGCGTCCGGTCTTCTCGACGCTCTCCAGGATGGAGTCCTCGTCCAGCGGCGAGGTGGTGCGGGGGTCGATGACCTCGATCCTGCGCCCGTCCTTGGCCAGGGCCTCGGCCACCTGCAAGGCGCGGGGGACCATGGCGCCGAGCGCGACGAGGGTCAGGTCGTCGCCTTCCTTTAGGACGTTCGCCTCGCCGAACGGTACGCGGTAGGCGTCGTCGGGAACCTCGCCCTCCATGCCGTAGAGGAACTTGGACTCCAGGAAGATCACCGGGTCGTCGTCGCGGATCGCCTGGATGAGCAGGCCCTTGGCGTCGTAGGGATTGGACGGCATCACGACCTTCAGGCCCGGCACCATGGTGAAGAGCGGGTGCAGCGTCTGGCTGTGCTGGGCGGCCCCGCGAAAGCCGGCCCCGCACGAGGCGCGGATCACCATCGGCGTCATTGCGTGGCCGCCGAACATGTAGCGGAACTTCGCCGCCTGGTTGTAGATCTGGTCGAAGCAGACGCCGACGAAGTCCACGAACATCAGCTCGGCCACGGGGCGGAGGCCGGTGAGCGCGGCCCCGGCGGCGGCGCCGATGATGGCGCTCTCGCTGATCGGGGTGTCGATCACGCGGGTGGGACCGAACTCGGTGTAGAGCCCCTTGGACTGGCCGAACACGCTTCCGACGCCGCCGGGTTCGCCCGTGCCGCCCTGGCCGCCGGCCACGTCCTCGCCCAGCAGGATGACGCGGTCGTCGCGCCGCATCTCGCTGCGCACCGCCTCGTTGATCGCCTGCAGGTAGGTCTTCTTGGGCATGACTTTACTCGAATCCTTCAGGCGTAGGTCTTGTAGACGTCGCGGGTCAGCGCCTTGGCCGGGTTCGGAGGGGCGGCGGCAAGTGCGACCTGGGTGGCGTCCTCCACCTCCGACTCCACCTCGCGCTCGATCGCGTCGAGCTCGGCGTCGTCCAGCAATCCGGCTTCGGTGACGCGCTTGCGGAACGCGGGGATGGCGTCCTTGGCGCGGGCCGCCTCCAGCTCGCGCGGAAGGCGGTAGGCCTGCGGGTCGCCGACGAAGTGGCCGAGGTAGCGGAAGCTCATCAGCTCCAGGGCGTACGGTCCCTTGCCAGAGCGGGCGTGCTCCAGGGCAATGCGCATGGCGTCCTGCACCGCGAAGAAGTCCATGCCGTCGACCACGGGGCAGGGGAGGCCGAAGCCCTCCACCCGCTTGGACAGGCTCTCCGCCCCCAGGGCGTAGGAGACGTGGGTATGCTCGCCGTAGCCGTTGTTCTCGAAGATGAAGATGCAGGGCGCCTTCAGCACCACCGCCATGTTCAGCGCCTCGAACGTCGTGCCCTGGTTGGCCGCGCCGTCGCCGGAGAAGGCCACCGCCACCTTGCCGGTCTTGCGGTACTTCTGGGTCAGCGCCGCCCCGACCGCGATGGGGGGCGAGCCGCCGACGATGGCGTTGGCGCCCAGCATGCCCTTCTTCAGGTCGGCGATGTGCATGGAGCCGCCCTTGCCCCCGCAGAGGCCCTCGGCCTTGCCCATGATCTCGAGCATCATGCCCTTCACGTCCACGCCCTTGGCGATGCAGTGGCCGTGGCCGCGGTGGGTGGAGCCGATGTAGTCGTCGTCCGCCAAGTCGTGGCAGACGCCCACGGCCGAGGCTTCCTGCCCCAGGTACACGTGCGCGAAGCCGGGGATGTTGCCCTGCGCGAACTCCTTCTCCACGCGGGATTCGAAGGTGCGGATCGAGAACAT
>CAZZZR010000199.1:0-5121 GCA_964658605.1 uncultured Caulobacter sp.
GTGGCTTTGCGTTCGTCGTGCCGCTCGACGGCGAGCGCGACCAGCCGGTCGATCTGCTGTTCGCGCTTCTCGCCCCAAAGGGAGACGGGTCCGAACACCTAAGGGCCCTCGCGAGGCTCTCTCGGGTGTTCCGCAAGTCGTACATCCGCGAACAACTCCGGAGCGCCAAGAACTCCGATGCGATCCAGGCTCTTTTCACGCAGGACGCCTGCCCGGACGCCGCCTAGGGGCCAACCGCTTCGCGCGAGGGGCGAAGGCCCACCGGCGATTGCCGGCGGGCCTTCATGGTGGAGCTAAGCGGAGTCGAACCGCTGACCTCTTGAATGCCATTCAAGCGCTCTACCAGCTGAGCTATAGCCCCGAACTCCTGACGGAATGATGACCCGTCGTGGAGCAATCGGTGAAATCCCTTGCGATAGCGGACGTTGCGGCCCTGGTGGAGCCGCCCCCTGTCGCGAGGCCGCGGAACCTATGTCAGGGCCCCGCGGAGATCAAGCGGCCCCGTCAGCGATTTCGGAGTCCTCGATTTCAGGCCGCGATCCCGGGCGACGAGTAGCGCCGCCGGGCCCGGTTCAGCGCTCCCCGCGCTCGTCCGGCTCCTCGCCGACCTCGATGTCCTCGTCGGTGAACGCCTCGTCGTCCTCCTCCTCTTCGAGGAAGGGCACGTCGTCGTCGTCCTCGGCAGGGGCGTCCTCGGCATCCTCGCCGAAGTCCTCGCTGACGCCGGCGTCGGGTTCCGGAGCGGCGGTGTCGTCGTCGTCGTCGACCACGGCGGGATCGGGCTCCTCGGCCGCCGCGTCGATCTCCGGCGTGGCGTCGGCCTCTTCTTCGAGGTCCTCCGCGTCCTCGTCGCGGACCGGCTTGTCGGCGGGCTGGTCATCCTCGTAGTTCGGGACCGGACGGCCGCGGGCGCCGCGGCGGTTCTTCAAGGCCTCCTCCGGATCGAACTCGAAGCCGCACTTGGGGCACTTCGCCGGACGCTTGTTCAGGTCGTAGAACTTCGTCTGGTCGTTCGGGCAGATCTGCTTCGCGCCGAGTTCCGGATTGGCCAAGTGGAGTCCTCGCGAGGTCGTGTCGATGGGCGCGCTAGATGGGGGACGCGCGGGCGGCCCGTAAGGGGCGCGTCCGGGGAAAAGCGGCGGCTCCCTTGCCATGCGCGGGGGGGCGCTGTCAAAAGGCCCTCCTCCAAGCTTCGCAAGGGTCCAGCGCGGTGAGCGAACCCCGCCTGACGGCGCGCGTGGGCGGCGCGCTCCACGGCCGCGTCCGCGCGCCGGGCGACAAGTCGATCTCGCACCGCGCGCTCATCCTCGGCGCGCTGGCGCAGGGCCGCACCCAGGTCGAGGGCCTGCTGGAGGGCGACGACGTGCGCGCCGGGGCCGCCGCCATGGCCGCCTTCGGCGCGCAGGTGGATCGCACGGGCGAAGGCGCCTGGAGCGTGGTCGGCGCCGGGGGCTTCCGCGAACCGTCCGAAGTGATCGACTGCGGCAACGCGGGAACCGCCGTGCGCCTCATCATGGGCGCCGCGTCGGGCTTTGCGATCGCGCCCGTCTTCACCGGCGACGCCTCGCTGCAGCGGCGGCCGATGAAGCGTGTGTGGGCGCCCCTGGCGCAGATGGGGGCGAAGGTCACGGCGCGCGCGGGCGACTATCTGCCCGCGCGGGTCGCAGGCGGGAACCTGCACGCTATCGACTATCTGCTCCCCGTGGCGTCAGCGCAGGTGAAGTCCGCGGTGCTGCTGGCGGGGCTCAACGCGGAGGGCGTCACCCGCGTGATCGAGCCCGAGCCCACCCGCGACCACACCGAGCGCATGCTGCGCGGCTTCGGCGCGCAGGTGGGGGTGGAGGAGACGGCGCAGGGGCGGCGGGTCTCGCTGGCGGGCGGCCAGGGGCTGTCGGGCGCCCTCGTCAGCGTGCCGGGCGACCCGTCGTCCGCGGGCTTCCCGGTCGTGGCGGGGCTGATCGTCCCCGGCTCGGCGGTGACGGTGGAGGGGGTGCTGCTCAACCCCCTGCGCGCCGGCCTTTACCAGACTTTGATCGAGATGGGCGCGGACCTGACGATCGAGAACCGCCGCGACGCGCGCGGCGAGCCTGTGGGCGACCTTGTGGCGAAGGCGTCGGGCCTGAAGGGCGTGGTGGTGCCGCCGGAGCGGGCGCCCTCGATGATCGACGAATATCCGATCCTGGCCGTCGCCGCCGCGCTGGCCGAGGGACCGACGGTGATGCGCGGCATCGGCGAGATGCGGGTCAAGGAGAGCGACCGCATCGCCCTGATGGTCGCGGGCCTGCGCGCCTGCGGCGTCGAGGTCGAGGAGGAGGCGGAGGGGATGATCGTCCACGGCTCCGGCGGCCGCCCGCCGCCGGGCGGGGCTCTGGTGGAGACGCGCGGCGACCACCGCATCGCCATGAGCTGCCTCGTGCTCGGCCTCGCCGCCGCCCGCGAGATCGCCGTGGACGAGCCCGGCATGATCGCCACCAGCTTCCCGGGCTTCGTGGAGCTGATGCGGGGGCTGGGCGCGCTGATCGACTGAGGATGCGGCCTATTTCGCGGTGATCTGCGGCGAGGGCACCCAGCCGCGGTTGCCCGTCTCGTCGTCCACCTCCCACCACACGCCGTTCTTCTGGCCGGTGGGGAAGACGGTGTCGCCGGGATCGAAGCTGCGTACCGGCCGCGCCGTCGCGGAGGGGCCCGAGCGCAGCTTGATCGGGCCCTTGACCACATAGCTCTGGATCGGGGCCGCCGCCTCAGCCGCGCCGGGCTGCTGCTGCTGCATGTAGGCGACGAGGTTGGTGAAGGCGGTGAGGTACGCCTGGGCGATCACCTGGCCGATCGAGGTGTTGGAGTAGCCGCCGCCGATCCCCCCCACCGCGCCGCCGAAGCCGCCGACGCCGAAGCCGACGTTGGTCTTGGACGCCGTGCCCTCGGCCACATACTCCTGCTCGGTGGTGCGCACGTTGACCAGCGTCAGCAGCGCCCGCGCCGTGGACTGCTGCGTGCGGATGCCGCCGAGGATCGCGCCCGCGCGCCCCGGCAGGAGGCCGCCGAGCCCTCCGCCCAGGCCGCTCTGGTTGGCGTTGGCGTCGGCCACGTCGGGGATGATGGCGAAGTCGGCGGCCTTGACCTGGCCCGCGCCGACGTTGGAGCGCCGCTGCAGCTCGCCCGAGGCGCCGAGCTCCCGTTCGATCCCGCGCATCTGCAGGCCGGCGCCGCGGTCGACGATGCGCAGGCAGTTGGAGCGCTGCGCCATCAGCTTGATCAGCTGTTCGGGGCTGGAGAGGCCGTAGCGGCTCCACCACTCCTGCGCCGGCGGCGAGATGGAGGCGGTGCCGATCGGGCGGGCGCAGTGCGGCACGTCGGTGGGCGCCGGCGCGTTCTGGCGGAACTGAGCCGCCGCGCTCGAGGCGGCAAAGGCCACGGCGCAGGCGGCCGCCGACGCTCCCAGAAGCTTGAAGTTCATCGACGCCCCCGTCTTGATCCCCACGGGAAAGCTAAGCCGCCTCGCGCGCGGGATCAACGGCTCAGCTTCCCTCGCTCGTTTCTGCGTCCTATCCAGCGCCGCATGGACTTCGTGATCGCCGTCGACGGTGCCGCGGCCTCGGGCAAGGGCACGCTGGCCGCCACCCTGGCCGCCGACCAGGGCTTGCCGCACCTCGACACCGGCCTGCTCTACCGCGGCGTCGGGCGCGCGGTGCTCGCCGCGGGCGGGGATCCCGGCGACGCGGCCGCGTCCGAGGCGGCGGCGTGGGCGCTCGACACCTCCGCGCTGGACGATCCGGCGCTGCAGACCGGGCCGGCCGGAGAAGCCGCGAGCCGGGTGGCGGCGCATCCGGGCGTGCGCCGGGCGCTGTTCGACCTCCAGCGCGCCTTCGCCCTTCAGCCCGGCGGGGCGGTGCTGGACGGGCGAGACATCGGCACCGTCATCGCCCCCGAAGCCGCCGCCAAGCTGTGGGTCGACGCCTCGCTGGAGGAACGGGCGCGGCGGCGCTGGCTGCAGGTACGGGCCAGGGGGGACGACCGCCCGCTGGAGGCCATGATCGAGGCGCTCGCCGCCCGCGACGCCCGCGACGCGGGGCGCGCGACGGCCCCCATGGTGCGGGCCCCCGACGCCGTCTTGCTGGACACCACCGAAATGAGTATATCCCAAGCCGTCGATGCGGCCCGCCGTATCGTCGAGGCGGCGCGCGCCCGCTGGCTGAAGACCCGATAGGGTCTTTCGGTCGTCGGCAATTCCTCGCATCCCCTCGCATCCGCCGAGAAGGCGGGCGCTCGCGGGACATCGCAACGGCCTAGGCTATCGCCGCCCGCTCCCCGGGGGGACGGGCGCGTCCGTCTATTCCCGACATCAACCCCCAACCCGCGTCCCCGCCATGGCTGCGGCGGCGCGTCTATCGGAGACTGCATGGCTGACGACATGAGCATGACGCCCTCGCGCGACGACTTCGCCGCGCTTCTGGAAGAGGCGCTGGGCGGGCGCGACCTGGCCGAAGGATCGGTGGTCCACGGCCTGGTGACGGGCATCGAGAAGGACTTCGTCATCGTCGACGTGGGCCTGAAGACCGAAGGCCGCATCGCGATCAAGGAATTCGCCGAGCCCGGCAAGGAGCTCCCCAAGAAGGGCGACACCGTCGAGGTGTTCCTAGAGCGCGTCGAGAACGCGATGGGCGAGGCGGTGATCAGCCGCGAGAAGGCCAAGCGCGAGGAGGCCTGGACGCGGCTCGAGGTCGTGTTCGCCGAGGGCACGCCGGTGAACGGCGCCATCGTCGGCCGGGTCAAGGGCGGCTTCACCGTGGACCTCGGCGGCGCGAGCGCCTTCCTGCCCGGTTCGCAGGTCGACATCCGCCCCGTGCGCGACGTCGGCCCGCTCATGGGCAAGGAGCAGCCCTTCGCCATCCTCAAGATGGACCGTCCGCGCGGCAACATCGTCGTCTCGCGCCGCGCCATTCTGGAGGAGGCCCGCGCCGAACAGCGCACCGAACTCGTTGGCCAGCTCGCCGAGGGCGAGATCCGCGACGGCGTGGTCAAGAACATCACCGACTACGGCGCCTTCGTGGACCTGGGCGGCATCGACGGCCTGCTGCACGTCACCGACATGAGCTGGAAGCGCGTCAACCACCCGAGCCAGGT
>CAZZZR010000200.1:0-5106 GCA_964658605.1 uncultured Caulobacter sp.
CAGCACGGCCTCCGCGTTGGCCGTCGTCACGTCGCCGGGGGGCGGAGCGGCCGGAGGTTCGATCTTGAAGCGTCCCTGCGCGTCGTCCGGCTCCACCGGCGAGGAAGCGGCGCGGGTCTCCCCCGAAGCGCCCGGCGGGGCCGGGGTGGCGTCATCCGCCATGGACGTCCTCTGGGGCGCGAGCCGCCCCGTGGTTGAAGCCGCGACCGGGGGCGGGGTTCACCGCCGCCGTCCGCAGGACCGCGCGCCGCGATACGCACAAGCCGCGGCGGGCGCAATATGGGAACGCCGAGCGGCTCCCACCATGGCGCGCGGCATCGGGGTCAGGCGCTCCCGAAGGCGGAGCGCAGGCGCGCCTGCTGGGCCAGCACCGGGTGGGGGCCTTGCGGGGCGGACGCCGCGTCGTGCAGGCGAAGGTCGAGCTGGCGCACCCGCTCGAACAGGCGCTCCGACCGCTCGGCCAGGCTGGTGAGGGTGAGCGGCAGGGGTTCGTGGGTCTCCTCGCCGGACGGGGCGGACGCGGGGGGCGGCGCGTCGAGGCGGTAGCGGGGCTGGCGCGCGTCCTCCGCCGGCATCTCGCCTCGCCGGACGGCGCGCTGCACCAGCAGCCAGGAGGCGACCTGCATCAGCCGCGTGGTCACGCGCATGCTCTCGCCGGCGTAGGCCAGGGCGGCGTCGCGCGAGAGGAGCTTGGACTCGCGCCGACCCTCGCCGTCCAGGTAGGCCGCCGCAGCCTCGACGAGCTCCATCCCCTCGCGGAAGGTGCGTTCGAAGAGCTCGGAGCGGGCGAACGCCTCCACGCCGTCGGCGGACGGGACGGCGTAAGAGCCGAGGGCGGGGGCGAATTCGAACTCGTCCAAGGCGGTTCCCTTACGCGGCGCGGTACGGGGCCGAGGCCTGCAATGGCCGTGCCACCTGGCGGGGGGCGATGGTCATCATCGACCGCCGAACAAGGCGTCCGCCGCCGCTCGTCCCCTGGACTTGCGCGTGATGGCCGCCTCGCAGCGGACGACCTCCCCCTGCAGGGCCGCGATGCGGTCCTGCAGGTCCGACACGGCGTAGGGATCGAGGTCCTCGCGGGTGAGGGCGGCCAGCAGCGCGCCGCGTCCGGCCCGCGGTTCGTCGGGTTCCTCCGCCATGCGCCCCTCCGCCGACAAGCTGCTTCCTTCCGCTTGCGCGTTGAGCGTATCAGACCGCGCATGATCCGCCCATCGCCGCCCCCCTCCGAGATGACCGCGATCGCCGTGGGGGGCGGCTCGGGACCCGCCTCCGCGCTGCGGCCGGAGCGGGTCGCCGTTCCCCAGCTCGGGCTGGGACAGGTGCTGATCCGCGTCGCCGCCGCCGGGGTGAACCGCCCCGACCTGCTGCAGCGGCTCGGCGCCTATCCGCCGCCGCCGGGCGCGCCCCTGACGCTCGGGCTGGAGGTCGCGGGCGAAGTGGTCGCGGTGGACGGCGGGGAGGGGGAGGCGCGCTGGGCGCCGGGCGACCGCGTCTGCGCGCTGTTGGGCGGCGGAGGCTATGCGGACTACGTGGCCGTGGACGCGCGGCACGCCCTGGCGATTCCGGCGGGTCCCCACGGGCCGTTGGACTGGGTCGAGGCGGCGGCCCTGCCGGAGACGGTGTTCACCGTCTTCGCCAACGTGTTCGACGCCGAGGGCGGCGGACGGCTGAAGCCGGGGGAGACCTTCATGGTGCACGGCGCGACCTCCGGCATCGGGGCGACGGCGATCGCCATGGCCAAGGCGCACGGCTGCAGGGTGGTCGCCACCAGCCGCGGCGCCGCCAAGGCCGTCCAAGCCCGCGAGCTGGGCGCCGACGTCGCGGTCGACGCCTCGGCGGAGGACTTCGTGGAGGTCGCCAAACGCGAGGGCGGAATCGACGTCGTCCTCGACATGGTCGGCGGCGACTACGTGGGCCGCAACCTCAAGGCCCTCAATCCGGCGGGCCGCCACGTCTCCATCGCCTTCCAGGCCGGCGCGGTGGCGGAGGTGAACCTGCAGCAGGTCATGCAGAAGCGGCTGGTAATGACGGGATCGACGCTTCGGCCCCGGTCGGCGGACGAGAAGGCGCGGCTGGCGGGCGAGGTGGAGCGCACCGTCTGGCCGTGGATCGCCGCGGGCCAGCTCATGCCCGTGATCGACCGCGTCTTCCCGCTGGAGGAGGCGGCCGCCGCCCACGCGCACCTTGAGGAGGGCGGCCACGTGGGCAAGGTGATGCTGACCACCGCCTTCGGCCGTGGGGAGGCCGACGCTTGATCGGGGTGTTCGACTCCGGCGTGGGGGGCCTGTCCGTCCACCGGGCGCTGGTGGCGCGCTTCCCGCAGGCCGACTTCACCTACCTCGCCGACCAGGCGCACGCCCCCTACGGCCTGCGCGGCGGGGAGGAGATCGTCGACCTGACGCGCGCGGCCTGCGAGCGGCTGTTCGCCGAGGGCGCGTCCCTGATCGTCCTGGCCTGCAACACCGCGTCCGCCATCGCCCTGCGACGGCTGCAGCAGACCTGGCTGCCCGGCCTGCGCCGGGAGCTTGGGCGGCGGGTGAACATCCTGGGCGTCATCGTCCCCACAATCGAAGCCGCCACCGGCCTGCCGTGGGAGCACGAAGCCGAGCGGCGGGGCGACAAGGTGGAGAAGCTCGACGTGATCGGCGTCTTCGCCACCCGCGCCACGGTGAACAGCCGGGTGTACGAGATCGAGATCGACAAGCGGCGGCAGGACGTGGCGGTCTTCTCAGAGGCGTGCGTGAACCTCGTCCACCTGATCGAGGCGGGCGCGCCCGAGGCCGAGCTGCGCGCGTCGATCGCCGGCCACGTGCAGGCGCTGACCACCCGAATCGGTCGCGCGCCCGACCGCGCGGTGCTGGGCTGCACCCACTACGAGATCACCGCGCCCCTGTTCGCCGAAGCGCTGAAGCCCGGCACGCCGGTGATCCACCAGCCCGACGCCGTCGCCGACTCCCTGGAGCGCTACTTCGCGCGCCATCCCGAGTACGAGGTCGGCTCCAGCGGGCTGCGCCGATTCCTCACGACCGGGACGCCGGGGAGTCAGAGCGCGATGGTGGAGGCGTTCTGGGGCGAGCCGCTGCGGTTCGAGGCGGCGTGAGGGGACCGGACCTCGGCAAGGTCCAAGTTCCTGAAGTCACGGACGTTTTTGCCGCACCCGAGCGCAATCATCCGCCAAGAGGCTCAGGGCTTCCCCTCGCCGCAGAAGCGCCGATGCGACGCCCAGAGGAGGGCTCCGCCCGGCGAGGCGGCGGGTAAACTTAAGACCGCTCACCCCGCCCGTTTCAGCGCCACGTAGAGCGCGCCCTCGCCGCCGTGCCGCGGCTCGGCCTGGGACACTCCCGCCACCGCCGCGCGCGAGGGCGCCTCCGCCAGCCATTCCGGCACCCGCTCGCGCAGGACGCCCCTGCCGCCCGCGCGCCCCTTGCCGGTGATCACCAGCACCGCGCGCAGGCCCTCGGCGTGCGCGCGCGCGATGAAGGCGTGGAGCGCCGCCCTTGCGCGGTCCTGGTCGTGGCCGTGCAGGTCGAGGCGGGCGCCGATCGGTTCGCGGGCGCGCGCGATGCGGCGCCTGCGGTTGGGCTCGATCGGCTGAAGGCCCGGATCGGGCGCCGGATGGCGGGCTTGGGTCCGAGCCTCCCGGCCCACCCCCGCCATGGCCAGCGCGGCCAGGGCTTCGGCGGTCGCCAGGGCCCGCGTCCGGCGAGCCGGGGATGCCGCCGCCGCGGGCGGGGAAGGCTGAGCCAGGTCCGTGGGCGGCGGCGGGTCCGCAACCGGCGCGACATGCGGCGCCCGGCGCACGGTCCGCGCGACCAGCGCCCACAGCCGCTGGTCCTCCGGCCGTAGCGGACGCCGCGACACCGGCGTCAGCCCGTCGGGTCGCCGGGATTGATGGGAGTATCGACGGGGATCAGCCGCACCAGCTTCAGCGTATGGCGCACGTGGCCGGCTTCCCGCCCCGCGTCGGCGCCGCGGCCGATGTAGAGGTCGGCGCGCACCTCGCCGCGGATCGCAGAGCCCGTGTCCAGCGAGATCGCCAGCCGTCGGTAGCGCTTGGCCGCGCCCGCCAGCACCGGCGCCTGCGCGTCGACCCAGTAGAGCTCGCCATAGCCGTGGCGCGAGGGATCCACGGCGATGGCGCGGCCGGGCGGCAGGGGCACGCCCGCGGCGCCGGCCGGGTCGAGGCCGTCGTCCGTGCGCAGGGCGAAGAAGACGTAGCGGGCGTTCAGGTCCATCACCGCCTGCGCCTGTGCTCCGGCGTGGGCGGCGAGCCAGGCGCGGATGGCGTCGCCCGAGACGCGATTGGCCGGCAGCAGCCCCTGCGCCGCCATCGGCCGCGCGATCGGGGTGAAGGGGCGCCCGTTGTCCGCGGCGTACACCGCCTTGAGCCCGTGTCCGTCCGGGAAGACGAGCACGCCGGAGCCCTGGATCTGCAGGAAGAACAGGTCCTCCGGCCGCATCCAGGCCAGGGCGTCCGGCGCGGGGGCGGCCTCGATGCTGGCGCGGTCGGCGGTGGCCATCGGCTGGCGCGCGAAGTCTCCGTAGGGAATCGGCTGCGTCGGCCTTCCATCGGCCAGAAGCGCCGAGATCGGGTCGTCGGGGTCGGCGGCCGCCGCGCCGCCGCCGCCATCGGTCTGCGGCGTGGATCCGGAGGACGCGGCGACGGCGACGGTGGCGCCCGGCGCGGGCCGCGGCCTCACCGGCGCGGTGAACGGCCCCTCCGGAGCGGCGCGCGCCTCGAATTCCGGGGCGAAATAGGCGGTCAGCACCCCCTCGCCGGTCAAGGGGGCCAGGCGGAAGCGGGTCTCGAAGAAGCGCCTGGCTTGCGCGTCGTCCGGACGGATTAACTGCCGGGCCAAGGCGCAGACGTCGCGCATCGGCACTTCGCGCGAGGCGCCGCAGCCCCGCACGAAGGCGTCGAAGGCGGCGACGTGATCCTCGTCCGCCCAGCCGGGCATGTCGGCGAGCGACAGGCGCGGCTGCACGGGCGGGTTGGGCCGCAGCACGGGTTCAGGCGCGCCGGACGGCGTCGTCCGCGCGTGCGGCGGGGCACCGTGAGGCGGCGGGGTTCCGGCGCAGGCGGCGAGCAGGGACGCGACGGCGGCC
>CAZZZR010000201.1:0-5098 GCA_964658605.1 uncultured Caulobacter sp.
CGGGAGCGTCCGCCGCCGGGGCGTGGGTCGTGGCGGGCTCCCGGCCCAGGAGCACGTTCAGCGTGGTCAGGACGCCGGTGATCAGCAGCACCGGCAGGGCGAACGCAGGCAGCACGGCGAGGCGCAGGACGCCCGTGAACAGGAGCGAGGTGAGCGCCCAGGTCACCACGGTCAAGGGCGTCGCGATCGAGAAGGTGAGCGCGGCGATGACCCGCCAAGCCGGCCCCTCCAGCCAGCCGCGGCGATGGAACAGCTCCCCCATGCCCATGCCCAGCGCCGCGCCCGAGCCGATGCTCAGCGCCCAGTAGCCCAGCCGCACGGCGAGCGGTACGCCGCCGGTCCCGAAGGCGCCCGACGCGGCGAGAAACACCGTCGCCGCCAGCGCCAGCAGGACGCCTCGGACGCGCGAGGGCCTGTCGGTTGGCGAAGCGCGAACCGCGGCGGCCGTCGTTTGGCGAAGAGGCTCCGTCGGTCGGCGCATCGGGGCGGGCGGGCTCCGCGAGGGTGGGGCAGAGAGAGCGGGTCGACGGCGGGAGAGGCCCGCTGCGACGCGAGCATCTCGGGAGAGCGTTCCATGACCCAGGCCGACGCCGCAAGTCGCCTGACGGCCGATCACGGGTCGCAGCCCGCCTTCCGCCCGCTCCGCCTCCTCATACGCGTCGTCGTGACCACGGCGGTGATCGGGGGCGTGATCGGATGGAGTGTGCTGCATGGCCACGCCGCGCCGGACGTGGTCCGCCTCTCGCGCCTCGGCCCGCCCCCGATGCACCTGCACGCGCCGCGGTTCGAGCTCCTGGCCGCCGCGCCGATGGTGATCCGGTTGCACGTCGCCGCCGCGGTCAGCGCCTTCGTGATCGGCTGCATCCTGCTGGCGGGCGTGAAGGGCACGACGCTGCACAAGGCGCTGGGCTGGACGTGGGTGGCGGCGATGATGGTCACCGCTCTCAGCTCCTTCTTCATCAAGGTGGTGAATCCCGGGCACTGGAGCCTGATCCACGTCCTCTCGGGTTGGGTGGCGATCGGCGTGCCCATGGGGATCGCGGCGATCAGGCGGGGGAACGTCCGGGCGCACCGGCGCATGATGACCGGCCAGTTCATCGGCGGCCTCCTGATCGCGGGCGTCTTCACCCTGGCTCCCGGCCGGCTGATGTTCCAGGTGTTCTTCGGCTGAGGCCCGGCCAGGGGAGCGGGCGCGGTTGCTCAAGTCCCGCCCGCTCCTCTATAGCCCGCTGGCTTCCTCCCAGCCCGCAGGTCCGCCATGAACATCCACGAGCACCAGGCCAAGGCCGTCCTCAAGGAATTCGGCGTCCCCGTCTCCCGCGGCGTCGCGGTGTTCACGCCGGAGGAGGCGAGGAAGGCGGCCGAGGAGCTGGGCTCCAAGCTCTTCGTCGTGAAGAGCCAGATCCACGCCGGCGGGCGCGGCAAGGGCAAGTTCGAGGGCCTGGGCCCCGACGCCAAGGGCGGCGTGCGCCTCGCCAAGTCGGCGGACGAGGTCGAAACCAACGCGAAGGAGATGCTCGGGCGCGTGCTGGTGACCCACCAGACCGGACCGAAGGGCAAGCAGGTGAACCGCCTCTACATCGAGGAGGCGTCCGACATCGCCAGGGAGCTCTACCTCTCGCTCCTGGTCGACCGCGAGACCTCGCGCGTGGCCATCGTCGCCTCCACCGAGGGCGGCATGGACATCGAGGAGGTGGCCCACGCCACGCCGGAGAAGATCCACACCATCCAGATCGACCCGGCCACCGGCGTCATGCCCCACCATGGCCGCGCGCTCGCCAAGGCCTTGAACCTTTCGGGCGTGCACGCCCAGGAGGGCGCCAAGCTCCTGTCGCAGCTCTACAAAGCCTTCGTCGACAAGGACATGGCGATGCTCGAGATCAACCCGCTGATCGTCACCAAGGAAGACGACGGCGGCCACCTGCGGGTGCTGGACGCCAAGCTCTCCTTCGACGGCAACGCCCTCTACCGCCACGACGACATCATGGCGTTGCGCGACACAAGCGAGGAGGACGAGAAGGAGATCGAGGCCTCCAAGCACGGCCTGGCCTACATTGCGCTGGACGGCACCATCGGCTGCATGGTCAACGGCGCGGGGCTCGCCATGGCGACCATGGACATCATCAAGCTCTACGGCGCCGAGCCCGCCAACTTCCTCGACGTGGGCGGCGGCGCCAACGAGGCCAAGGTCACGGCCGCCTTCAAGATCATCACCGCCGACCCGGCCGTGAAGGGCATCCTGGTCAACATCTTCGGCGGCATCATGCGCTGCGACATCATCGCGGAGGGCGTGATCGCCGCGGTGAAGGAGGTCGGGCTGAAGGTGCCGCTGGTCGTGCGCCTGGAAGGCACCAACGTCGACCAGGGCAAGGCCATCCTGAACAACTCGGGCCTCGCGGTGATCGCCGCCAACGACCTGGCCGACGCCGCGGAGAAGATCGTCAAGGCGGTGAAGGAGGCGGCGTGATGCTGACGGCGCTCGCGCTCGCCGCGGCGCTGTCGGGGCAGGCGCTCGCGACGGCGCCCGCCGCGGGCCCGGACCTGTTCCCCGACTGGCGCACCCTCTGCGTCCAGCACCGGGGCGACCTCAAGGCCCCCATCGTGCAGGCCGATGGCCTCGGCTGGCAGGTCGCGCCGCCCGAGATGATGAAGGCGCTCCCCGCGACGCTGCAGGACGCGCAGGGCCGCTACATGCTCGATGGTTCTGGCGTGGAGTTCGTGCTCACCGGCCGCGGCAGCTTCCCGGTGGAGGGGCGCGACGTGAACGCGGTGGTCTGCATGGTGGGCGCGCGCCCTGCCGACGCCACGGTGCTCACCATCAAGGCCGGCGCCCTGGCCGGCGTGCCCGCCAGCCGCGCGGGCGGCGACCAGACCGTCTTCGCCTTCAACGAGGGGCCGCAGCACGCCGCGCTGAAGGTCCAGGACGACGCGGCCGTGCTCGCCGCCGTCAAGGCCGGGACGGCGACCGTCGTCCTGGTGCAGGCGTTCGAGGGCGGCGCGCTGCTGGCCTACGCCGTCCCGAGTCTCTGAGCATGGCCGACGCCGCGGCGATCTACGCCGCCATGCGCGCCAGCGAGATGAACGCCTGGGTCGGCGGAGCCGACCCCGAGCTCGTGGGCGTCCACACCTACGAGATCCTCAGGCGGCACATGGCGATCTGGCCGGGGTCGCGCATCCTCGACTTCGGCTGCGGCATCGGACGGGTGACGCTGAAGCTCCTGACCGAGCGCCCCGACCTCGCCCGCGTGACGGGCGTGGACATCATGCCGCCGGTGATCGCCTTCTGCGACCGGCACCTGAAGCCGGCCTTCCCCAACGCCGACTTCCAGCTCCTGTCGGACACGAACGACCACTACGACCGCCACATCGACGGCCGGGGTGCGCAGGCGATGTCCAAGGCGGAGTTCGTGCGGCGGAGCGAGGGCGTCTACGGCGCGGCCTACGCCTTCTCCGTCTTCACCCACGTCGACGTGGACGACTTCGCGCCGCTCCTGCGCTTCGTCGGCTCGCTGCTGCCGACGCACGGGCAGTTCCTGTTCACCGCCTTCATCCTGACCCCGGCGTCGCGCAAGGCGCTGGCCGACGGGAAGGGGACGTCGCGTTTCCCGAACGGCGCCTTCTCGCACGACGGCCGCGTCTTTGTGGGCGAACGTGACGACCGGCTGGCCTTCATCGCCTACGACATGACGCTCCTGGAGGAGATGATCGTGGATGCCGGCCTGATCCCTTCCACGATCGAGTACGGCGGCTGGCGCGGCGACGGCTTCAGCGCCTCGCTGCAGGACATCGTGGTCTGCCGCAAGGCGGAGTGACGGTCAGGGTTTCCCTCCACCGCGCCCCACGCTAGGACACCGCCCGACCGCGGGCGGCCTCCTCGTCGCCCGGACCGACCCCCGGAGCGCCATGTCCGTCCTGATCGACCGCAACACCCGCGTCATCTGCCAGGGGATCACCGGCGCGCAGGGCACCTTCCACACCGAGCAGGCGGTGGCCTACGGCACGAAGATGACCGCGGGCGTCACGCCCGGCAAGGGCGGACAGACGGCGGTCGGCCTGCCTGTGTTCGACACCGTCCTCGAGGCGAAGGAGCAGGCCGGGGCGGACGCCAGCGTCATCTACGTGCCGCCGCCCTTCGCCGCCGACTCCATCCTGGAGGCCATCGACGCCGAAATCCCCCTGATCGTCTGCATCACCGAGGGCATCCCGGTCGAGGACATGATCAAGGTGAAGCGTTCGCTCGCCGGGTCGAAGTCGCGGCTGATCGGGCCAAACTGCCCGGGCGTGCTGACTCCCAACCAGTGCAAGATCGGCATCATGCCGGGCAACATCTTCTCGGAGGGCTCGGTGGGCGTGGTCTCGCGCTCGGGCACCCTGACCTACGAGGCGGTGTTCCAGACCACCAACGCCGGGCTCGGCCAGACCACCGCGGTGGGCATCGGCGGCGACCCGGTGAAGGGCACCGAGTTCATCGACGTGCTGGAGATGTTCCTGGCCGACGAGGCCACCCGGTCGATCATCATGATCGGCGAGATCGGCGGTTCGGCCGAGGAGGACGCGGCGCAGTTCCTGATCGACGAGGCCAAGCGCGGCCGCAGGAAGCCGATGGCGGGCTTCATCGCCGGCACCACCGCCCCTGCCGGCCGCACCATGGGCCACGCGGGCGCGATCGTCTCGGGCGGAAAGGGCGACGCGGCGTCCAAGATGGCGGCGATGCAGGCGGCAGGCGTGCGGGTGTCGCCATCTCCCGCAGCGCTGGGTGAGACGCTGCTGGCGGCGATCAAGGGCTGAGCGCGGGGGCGTTGGGTCGCGCCTTTTCTGCTGCTGCTCCTCCTGTTGCTCCTTCTTTCTTAGGCCACAGCCCAGTGTCCGACGCGCCGCAGGCTCGTCGATCTTCCAGGGACGCCCTGCGTCCTGCCCTTCCGGTCAGCCGCCGCACGCAGGGCGGGTCAAGAGCGAAGCGGAGCGGAGAGCCGAAGGCGGCCCTTGACGCGGCCTGCGCGCGGCGGCCGTGCGCGTCAGCGCAGAGGCCCGCTGTCGGCGAGCGCCGACGTTCGTTGGTGGCCCGCTAACCGACCACCGTGGTGGACCTGCCGCCGTG
>CAZZZR010000202.1:0-5009 GCA_964658605.1 uncultured Caulobacter sp.
CCATGCCGCCTCCTTCTACGCCAGGTAGCCGCCGTCGACCGGCAAGTCGGCGCCGGTCGTGAAGCTGGACTCGTCGGACGCCAGGAACACCACAGCGTCCGCCCCCTCCCGCGGGGTGCCCAGGCGCTTCATGGGATGGACGGAGGCGAAGCCCTCGATCACCTGCTCGCGCGTGGCGCCCTGCGCCTCGCCGGCGGCGATGTAGCCCTCGACCATTTCGGTATGGATGGCGCCGGGCAGGACCGCGTTGCAGCGGATGTCGTAGCCCGCGTCGGCGCAGGCGTGCGCCACCGCCCGCGTCAGCAGCCGCACGCCGCCCTTCGACGCCGAATAGGCGGCAAAGACCGCTCCCGCCTTCACGCCGAGGGTCGAGCCGAAGTTCACGATCGAGCCGCCCCGGCCGCCCTTCAGCGCCTCCACCCCATGCTTGCAGCCGAGGAAGGTGCCTTCCAGGTTGATCGCGATCGTCTGGCGGAAGCCATCCAGCGTCTCCTGCTCGATCGTGGCGGGCCTGGAGATGCCTGCGGAGTTAACGACGGTGGTCAGCGGGCCGAAGCGGTCGACCGCGGCCTTCACGGCGGCCGCCCAATGCGCATCCTCCCGCACGTCCAGCGTCACGAAGACGCACGTCTCGCCCAGCTCGGCCGCCAGCGCCTCGCCCTTGGCGGCGTTCAGATCGCCGATGACGACCTTCGCCCCCTCCTCCACGAAGCGCCGGGCGACCGCCGCGCCGATGCCGCTCGCGCCGCCGGAGATCAACGCCACCTTGCCCTGGAGCCTCACGCGCAGCCTCCCGTCCCAGTTTTTATAGTTGCGTCAAACGCGCGGGGTTTCCACCGCGACCAAATAAACCGATCAGTTTGCCGATAACAAGCAGGCTTGACTTTTTCTGGCCGCGCCAGGATCGTCGGCCCAAGGCCAAGGTGACGGAATGGAGCGCTCCGAGACGCTCCCACGCCTCGGCCCGAGGAAACGGGGAGAACAGGCGATGACGAGGAGCCGCGATTTCGCGAGCGGATCTGTGATGGCCGCGCTGGGAGCGTTCGTGCTCTCCGGCCTTCCCGCACAGGCGCAGGCGCAGACGACCGCGGCGGCCCCACCGACTGGTCCCACCCAGCTGGAGGAGGTCGTGGTCAACGCTCGGCAACGTACCGAGACGGTGCAAACGACCCCGGTGGCCGTCACCGCCATCTCCCCGACCGTGCTGCAGAACGCCGCGGCGCCCACGATTCAGGACCTGGCGGGGCGGGCGCCCAACCTCGTGCTCGACCCCGTGAACGCCGGCCCCTCCGCCGCCGCCATCGCCATCCGCGGCATCAGCTTCGAAGACATCGAGAAGTCGTTCGACCCCGCGGTCGGCGTCCTGATCGACGGCGTTTACCTCGGCACCAACACCGGCCAGCTGACCGACGCCTTCGACGTGCAGTCGATCGAGGTGCTGCGGGGGCCGCAGGGCACGCTGTTCGGGCGCAACACCACGGGCGGGGTCATCAGCCTGCGCCGCACCCGCCCGACCGGCCAGTGGGGCGTCAACATCGACACTATCCAGGGCGACTACGGCCGCAACGACTACCACCTGGTGGTCAACCTGCCGGAAATCGCTAATGTCTCGACCAAGCTGTTCTACAGCCGCCGCATCTCGGACGGTTATGTCGAGAACGTCACCCTCAACCGCGACGACACCAACCGGAGCGACGTGCAGCGCTACGGCGTCAGCTTCCTGTGGAAGCCGGTGTCCGGCTTCGACGACCTGCTCACCATCGAGCGCGAGAAGGAGAACAGCCGTCCCGACCAGGGCTCGCTGTCCACCAGCGGCGACATCGTCTGCGGCGGCATCCCCGCGCTTGGACTGCCGGCCAACTTCCCGCCGCTCACCGCGCCCGCCAACGAGTGCAACCGCAACACGTCCGGCGAGCTCTACACGACCTTCACCAACATCCTGCAGCGGGCGGTGAACGACGAGATCGACCTCACCAACGAAGCCAACTACCGCCTCGACGGCATCACGCTGACCTCCGTCACCGGCTATCGCACCAGCCACGAGGACACGGTCCAAGACTTTGACGCTACGTCGGTCCACTTCTACGAGACCGACCGGCCGGAACGCTACCACCAGATCAGCCAGGAACTGCGCGCGGCGGGCAACATCTTGCCCACGCTCGACTTCGTCGTCGGCGGTTACTACTTCGACAGCGGGTACAAGAATTCTCAGACGACGAACCTCGGCCCGGCGCTGGGCGGCATTCAGACCCACCAGATCGTCACCCACAACTCGACGTCCTACGCCATCTTCGGCGACCTGAACTGGCAGTTCCTGCCCAAGTGGCGGATCACGGTCGGCGGCCGCCAGACCTGGGACGACAAGAACGTCGACAACGAGTCGGTGGGCGTCTTCCACGTGCATGCCAAGGACTCCTGGGACCAATTCACGCCCAAGGCGTCGATCGACTACAAGCCGACCTCCAACATCCTGGCCTACTTCAGCTACTCGGAAGGCTACCGCGCCGGCGGCTTCAACGGCCGCGGCGCAACGGCGGTGTCGGCCAGCACGCCCTACAACCCCGAGACCGTGACCAGCTACGAAGGAGGCCTGAAGACCGAATGGTTCGACCGGCGCTTCAAGCTCAACATCGCCCTCTTCGACTCCAGCTACGACAACAAGCAGGAGGAGGTGGTCGTGCCGGTGGTGAACCCGGCGCCCGGCCAGCTGCCCGACGACACCCTGGTCGTGAACGCCGCCACCGCCAAGATCCGGGGCGCCGAGTTCGACACCGAGTTCCTGGTCGACCGCAACTTCACCCTCCGCGGCACGCTGGGCTTGCTCGACGCCAGCTACGACAGCTTCCGGCGCGTGGACGTCACCTATTCGAACACCACCGCGGCCACCCCGGTCTTCGTCTACGACGACCTCAGCGCCATGCACCTGCGGCGCACCCCGCCGATCACCGGCGGCGTCGGCTTCGACTACCGGATGCCGGTCACCTACGGGCTGTGGACGCTTTCGGGCGACTACCGCTACAGCGCGCCCTACCAGACCTCGATCGTCACCGCGCCCGGCACGGGCACCTACACCGGCAGCTGCGTTCCCGGCAGCGGCGTGACGACGGGGTGCACCTACGTGCAGCCGATCAACGACCCGCGCGGACGCTCGCAGTCGCACAACACGCTGGACCTAAACCTCGGCTACGAGCGGCCGCTGCCCACGGGCACGGTGCGGATCGCGCTCTTCGTCCGCAACCTGACCGACGACCGGGGACTGGCGGCGGCGCTGCCGGTGGCGGGGCTGTTCACCTTCGGCACGGGCCGCGCGCCGCGCACCTACGGCGTGCAGCTCGGATACAGATTCTGATGCCCGCGCGCCGCTCCGACAGCTCCCGGGGGCGGCGCGCATGACGGGCGAGCTGTCGGGGCGCGCGGCGATCGTCACGGGCGGCACGCGCGGCATCGGCCAGGCGATCGCCGCCGCGCTCGCGGGCGCCGGCGCCGACGTGCTCCTCACCGGCCGCCAGCCGGACGCCGCGCGGGAGGCGGCCCGGGCGCTACGAGATGAGACCGGCGGCCGGATCGTCGGGCTCTCCGCCGACCAAGGCTCGGACGCCGACTGGGCCCGGGTCATGGCGGGCGTGAAGGATGCGTTCGGGCGGCTCGACGCGCTGGTCGTCAACGCCGGCGTGAGCGAGATGGCCGCGACCGTCGAGATGACGCTCGACGCCTTCCGCAGCCTGCACCGCGTCAACCTGAAGGGTGCGTTTCTGGCGGTGAAGCATGCGGCGGCCCTGTTCCGGGATCAGGGCGGGGGCGGCTCGATCGCCCTCGTCGGCTCGATCGCCGGCAGGATCGGGGTGAAGGACCACCTGCACTACACATCCTCCAAGGCCGGGGTCCGGATGCTCGCCAAGGCCGCGGCGCTCGAGCTGGGGCCGCAGGGCGTTCGCGTGAACCTCATCCAGCCCGGCTTCACCGATACGGGCATGGCGGCGGAATTCACTGAGCGTGTCACGCCGCTGATCCCGCTGCGCCGCTTCGGCCAGCCGCGCGAGGTGGCGGACGCGGCCCTGTTCCTCTGCTCCGACCGCTCGCGCTTCATGACGGGCGCCGAGATCGTGATCGACGGCGGGTGGACGGTGCAATGACCGGCTCGCTGAAAGGGCGCACCATCGTGGTCACGGGGGCGACGCGAGGCATCGGCCGCGCGGCCGCGCTGCGGCTGGCCGGCGAAGGCGCGCATGTGATCGCCACGGGTCGCAGCGAGGCGGACGGCGCCGAGACGGTGGGGCGGGTCGAGGCCCTCGGCGGCGCGTGCGAGTTCATCCGTCACGACGTCGCGTCCGAAGCGGACTGGGCGCGGGTGACGGCGGCGGCGGAGGCCCGGGGCGGGTACCGCGGCCTCGTCAACAACGCGGGCCTCTTCTTTCTGAAGCCCCTGGCCGACACCACGGAGGACGACTTCGATCGCATCTACGAGGTCAACGTCGAGGGGACCTTCCTGGGGATCAGGTCGGCGCTCGCGGCCTTTGGGCGCGGCGGGGCGGGCGGCGCGATCGTCAACGTCTCGTCCCTGATGGGGCAGGTCGGCGTGGTGGACGGGACCGCCTACTGCGCGACCAAGGGCGCGATCGCCGGGATGACCAAGGCCGCGGCGCTCGACGGGGCGGCCTTGGACCACCCAGTGCGCGTCAACTCGCTGCACCCCGGCGTGATCTGGACCGAGATGATCACCGGCCAGTTCGGCGACGGCCAAGAGCTCGCCGACGCCTTCGCCGCCGACACGCCCCTGCGCATGGTCGGCCTGCCCGAGCACATGGCCGACGCCATCCACTACCTGATCAGCGACGAGAGTTCGTACGTCACCGGAGCTGAGCTCACGGTCGACGGCGGGCGCGGCGCGGACTGACCTTCGGAGTATCGCACGATGCAGTTGTCACGGGACGAACTGAAGCGGGCCTACCGCCGCATGTTCTCGATCCGCACCTTCGAATCCCGCGTGGAGAAGGAGTTCGCGCAGGGCA
>CAZZZR010000203.1:0-4968 GCA_964658605.1 uncultured Caulobacter sp.
GCCGGGCGCGCTCAGCCCCGAGCCGATCTGGTCGCCCGGTCCCCGCGAGGCGTTCGAGTCCGCCGCCTCCACCCGCGACCGGCTGCTGGTGGGCGTGCTGGACAATGTGAACGGCAAGGCCTTCGCCTACGCCCCCGCCGGCGAGGGCCGGGGCTGGACGCGCACGCCGATCGCCGTCCCGCCCAACCTCGCCATCGGCCTCGGCTCCACCGACATCCGGTCGAACCGCGCCTTCCTGAACGTCTCGGGCTTCCTGACGCCCTCCTCGCTCTACCTGGCGGACACGGATACCGGCGCGCTGGCGCAGGTGAAGAGCCTGCCGCCCAAGTTCGACGCCACGGGGCTGGAGGTCGAGCAGCTGGAGGCGACCTCCACCGACGGGACGCGCATTCCCTATTTCGTCGTCCACAAGCGGGGCGTCCCGCTGGACGGCTCCACGCCGACGCTGATGACGGCCTACGGCGGGTTCCAAGTGTCCTCCACACCCTACTACTCGGGCGTGGAAGGCAAGCTGTGGCTGGAGAAGGGCGGCGCGCTGGTGCTCGCCAACATCCGCGGCGGCGGCGAGTTCGGGCCGAAGTGGCACGAGGCGGGGCTCGGCGTGAAGCGGCAGGCGATCTACGACGACTTCGCCTCGGTCGCCCGCGACCTCTTCGCCCGCAAGATCACCTCGCCCCGCCGGCTCGGCATCGAGGGCGGCTCCAACGGCGGCCTGCTCATGGGGGTGGAGTTCACCCAGCATCCGGAGCTGTGGCGCGCGGTGGTGATCGAGGTGCCGCTGCTGGACATGATCCGCATCTCCAAGATCGCGGCGGGCGCGAGCTGGCAGGGCGAATACGGCGACGTGAACGCCGACCCGGCCGTGCGCGCCTTCTGGGAGAAAACCTCGCCCTACCAGAACCTGAAGGCGGGGGTGGCCTACCCGGAGCCCTATATCTTCACCACCACCAAGGACGATCGCGTCGGGCCGCAGCACGCGCGCAAGTTCGCCGCCCGCATGGAGGAGATGAAGCTGCCCTTCCTCTACTACGAGAACACCGAGGGCGGGCACGGCGCGGGCGCCGACCTGAAGCAGGTGGCGCGGGTGGACGCGCTGATGATGACCTACCTGCAGCAGAAGCTGATGGACTGAGGCGGGAGCGCTCGCCCCGCCTCAGGGCAGGACGATCTTGCCCTCCGCGGAGCCTTCCCCCATCAGCCGGTGCGCGTCCGCCGCCTGCTCCAGCGGGAACTCGCGGGCGACCTGCGGGGCGATCACGCCCTCCGCCGCCAACCGGAACACCTCCGCCAGGTCCGCGCGGTAGGCGTCGGGGAAGGCGGCCTTCCACGCGGTGACGGTGTAGCCCGTCACCCCGCGGGAGCCCGTGAGCAGGGAGAGCGGGGTGAAGCGCGGCGCCCGCGCCAGCTCGCCGATCATCCGCGGCAGGTTGCGGCGGCCGGACTCCATGCCGCCCTGCGCGCCGAACACCACCGCCACCCCGCCCGCCCGCAACGCCGCGTAGGAGGTGCGGGTCGAGCGGCCGCCGACCCCGTCGAACACCGCATCGACGCCCTCGCCGCCCGTGAGTCGCATCACCTGCGCGGCCACGTCCCCGGCGTTCCGGTCGATGGCCGTGGCGCCCCGGGCCTCCACGAACGCGCTGCGGCGGCCGGAGGCGACGCCGTAGGTCTCGAGCCCGCGATGGCGCCCCAGCTCCAGCAGCACCGAGCCGACGCCGCCAGCCGCGCCCCAGACGAGGATGCGCGGCCGCGCGGTCAACGGCGCGCACCGGCTCAGCATCTGGAAGGCGGTGAGCCCGTTCGGCACCAAGGCCGCCGCGACTGGATCCGAGAGGGCGTCGGGCACGGCCACGAGGTCGGCCACGGGCGCGACCGCCTGCTGGGCGTAGCCGCCCTTCACCGTCAGCGCGGCCGCCCTGCGGCCCAGCCAAGGGGCGTCGGCCGGATCGCCCACCGCATCGACCTCGCCCACCGCCTCGTAGCCGGGCGTCACCGGAAAGCGCGTGTCCGGGTAGAGGCCCTCCCGCATCAGCACGTCGGCGAAGGCCACGCCCACCGCGCGGTTGCGGATGCGCGCCTGGCCGGGGAGGGGCGCGAGGTCGGGACCCTCGGCGATCTCCAGCCGCTCGGGGCCGCCGCGGCGACGGACGACGACATGGCGGTTCATGCGGAGGTCACCCAGGTCTGCGGAAGGCGGCGGAACCTAGATCCGCGCGAACGGGTTCGGTTGAACGAGACACAACGGGCGAGGGCGAAGCCGTGGGCACCATTCTTCTCATCATCCTGATCCTGCTCCTGATCGGCGCGTTGCCGAACTGGGGTTACAGTCGCTCCTGGGGCTATTTTCCGTCCGGCGGCCTGGGGCTCGTGCTCCTCATCGTGATCATCCTGGTGGTCTTAGGACGGATTTGACCGCTGCGGCTTCGGTCCGACCGGATCAGGGGATCAGCAGGGTCGAGCCCGTGGTCCGGCGGGCCTCCAGCGCCTCGTGCGCGGCGCGAACGTCGGACAGCGGGAACGTCTGACCGATGTCAGCCTTCACCGCGCCGGTCTCCATGACGTGGAACAGAGCCGCGGCCGCCCCGTCCAACTCCTGCGTCGTGGCGATGTAGTCGAACAGCGTCGGGCGCGTCAGGAACAGCGAGCCCCGCTTCTGCAGCTCCGACGGCGCGAGCGGCGGGGCCGCGCCGGAGGCGTTGCCGAAGCTGACCAGGAGGCCGAGCTTGGCGAGGCTGTCGAGGCTCGCCGCCTGGGCATCCTTGCCCACGGAGTCGTAGACCACCTTGACGCCCTTGCCGTCTGTCAGTCCCTTCACGCGCGGGGCGAGGTCGCCGTCGGTGTAGACCAGCGCCTCCGCGCAGCCGTTCGCCCGCGCCTTCTGCGCCTTCTCCGCAGATCCCACCGCGCCGATCACCCGCACGCCCAGCGAGGCGAGCCACGGGCAAAGGATCGTCCCCACCCCGCCCACCGCTGCGTGCACGAGCACCGTGTCGCCCGCCTCGAGCGGCCAGATGCGGCGGGCCAGGAACTCGGCCGTCATCCCCTTCAGCAGGACGGCGGCGGCGTCGCGCGTCGAGACGTCGTCGGGCAGCTTCACCGCGCGGTCGGCCCGCACCACAGCCGCCTCGGCATAGGCGCCCGGCGTGCCGTTGTAGGCGACGCGGTCTCCGACGGCGAAGCGGGCGACGCCCGCGCCCACCGCCTCGACCGCGCCTGCGGCTTCCATCCCGAGGGTGGCGGGCAGCTTCATCGGATAGAGGCCGGTGCGCTGGTAGACGTCGATGAAGTTCAGGCCGATCGCCTCGTGGCGCACCCGCACCTGTCCTTCGCCCGGCGTCGGCGTGTCGACCTCGACGGCCTCCAGAACCTCCGGCCCGCCGGTGCGGGCGATGCGGACCGCCTTCACGCCTGGCAGCCCGCGTCGGCGCCCAGGTTCTGGCGCAGGAAGTCGTGCGTGCGCTGGCCCGCGTCCCGAGCGGCGTTGGCGTCGTAGTGGTCGCCGGCGCGGCGGGCGAAGGCGTGGTCGGCGTCGGGGTAGAGGTGTATCTCGACGAGGCGGTCGTCGCCGAGCGCGGTTTTTATCCGCTCCTGCGCGTCGGGGGGCACGAACTGGTCCTTGCCCGCGATGTGCAGCATGAGCGGATGCGCCAGCTTCTCCTTCTCACCGACATACTTGTCGATGTTGACGCCGTAGTAGCCGACCACCGCGTCGGCGTCCGTCCGCGTCGCCGTGAGGAAGGCCAGCAGGCCGCCGAGGCAGAAGCCCACCGCGCCGACCTTGCCGTCGACGCCGACTTGGCCGCGGACGGCCGCGATGGTGGCGGCGATGTCGTCCACGCCCTTGTCCACGTCGAACTGGGGAAAGAGCTCGAACGCGCGCTTCAGCTCGTCGGGCTTGCGGTCGTCCAGCACGATGCCGGGCTCGAAGCGCCAGAACAGGTCGGGCGCGACCGCGTAGAAGCCGTTGGCGGCGAGCCCTTCGCAGACCTCGCGCACCGTGTGGTTCACACCGAAGATCTCCTGGATGACCACCACGGCGGGCCGCGGCCCCTCCCCCTGCTCCTGGTCGACCGGGCGCACCACCAGCGCCTGAAAGTCGCCGTCGGGCGTGGAGATGGTCAGCGTCTCGCCCTGCATAGGATCGTCCCTCGTTGCACGCCCCTTGGGTTGAGGCCGCCGCGGTGTTAGCGCTTCGTGGCACGGAGCGCCCATAACAAAGTCGTGGGCGGCCCGCGCGACAGCCGGATGACGCCGCATGAAGATGACGATCGAGGTGGACTGCACGCCCGTGGAGGCCCGCGCCTTCCTCGGTCTCCCCGACGTGACGCCGCTGAACGAGCACATCGTGGAGGAGATGAAGCGCCGCATGGACGCCAACATCGCGCTTCTCGAGCCCGAGACCCTGATGAAGAGCTGGATGGCCATGGGCGGCCAGGCCACGGAGCAGTTCCAGAAGCTGATGAGCGCCGCGGCCACAAGCGCCATGGCGGGTCGCGCGAAGTGAAGCGCGCGGCGTCTCCGGCGGCGTGACGGACACCATCCACGCGCTCGCCACCGCCCCGGGGCGCGCGGCGATCGCGGTCATCCGGCTTTCGGGGCCGCGTGCCGAGGCCGTGCTGGAGGCGCTGGCGGGCGAGCCCCCGCCGCCGCGCCGGGCGAGTTTGCGCACGCTGCGCGATGCGCGAGGCCACGCGCTGGACCGCGGGCTGGTGATCTGGACGCCCGGTCCCCACAGCTTCACCGGCGAAGACGCCGCGGAGTTCCACGTGCACGGGGGCCGCGCCGTCGCCGAGGCGGTGCTGGACGCCCTCACCGTCGCCGGCGCGCGCGGGGCCGAGCCGGGGGAGTTCACCCGCCGGGCGTTCGAGAACGGCAAGCTGGACCTGACCGAGGCGGAGGGCGTCGCCGACCTGGTCGACGCCCAGACCCAGGCGCAGCGCCGTCAAGCGCTCGCCCAGCTCGGCGGCG
>CAZZZR010000204.1:0-4945 GCA_964658605.1 uncultured Caulobacter sp.
GGACGAGGTGGGGGGCCTTGCCCGGGCGCTGGAGGCGATGACCGATTCGCAGTCGGCCCGGATGGACGCCATCGAGCGCTTCGCCGCCGACGTGGCGCACGAGATCAAGAACCCGCTGACCTCCATGCGCTCGGCGGTCGAGACGCTGGAGCTCGCGCCCGCCGGCTCGCCGCAGGCCGAACGCCTGACCGGCATTCTGAAGGCCGACCTCAAGCGGCTGGACCGGCTGATCACCGACATCGCCAACGCCTCGCGCCTGGACGCCGAACTCAGCCGCGACGCGCCCCGCCCGGTCGATCTCGCCAGACTCGCCTCCGACGTGGTCGGAACCTACGAGGGCGCGGCGGGCGCGCGCGTCGCCCTGCGGCACGGGGGAGACGGAGAAGCCCTGTTCGTCACCGGACGCGAAGGGCCGATCGGCCAGGTGTTCCGCAACCTGATCGACAACGCCCGTTCCTTCAGCCGGCCCGACGGCGAGGTGCGGGTCTCCGTCGAGCGGCGGCGGGACGGCCAGGCCCGGCAGGTGGCGGCGATGGTGGAGGACGACGGGCCGGGCATCCCGCCGGAGAACCTCGAGAGCATCTTCGACCGCTTCTACACCTCCCGCCCTCGCAACCAGGCGGGGGGAGGGCGGGGGTTCGGCGGCCACTCGGGCCTGGGGCTGGCGATCGCCCGCCAGGTCGCCGAAGCCCACGGCGGGGTGCTCCTGGCCGAGAACCGCGCCGCCCCGGACGGCTCCGTCGCCGGCGCGCGCTTCACCGTGCTGCTTCCGGAACGCCACGGATGAGCGACCGGCCGACGCCCGTCCTGCACGCGACGCTGGTCGCCCGCCGCTTCGCCGCGGGCTGGCGCGGGGCCCTGCTGCGCGGGCCGTCCGGCTCGGGCAAGAGCACGCTGGCGCTGCGGGCGATGGAGAGCGGCTTCCGCCTGGTGGCCGACGACCGCGTGCTCGTGTGGCGTTCGGGGGGCCGCCTGTTCGGTCGCGCCCCCGCAGCCCTGGACGGGCTGCTGGAGGTGCGTCATGTCGACGTCGCCCCCCGCTGCCGCCTCGTGCAGGGACCGATCGATCTGGTCGTCGACCTCGCCGAGGAGCCGGACCGCCTCGGCCCCACCGCCCTGGGCCATATCGGCGGCCGCCCGACGCCGCGCCTGATCCTGCGGCCGTTCGAGGCCTGCGCCCCCGCCCGCCTCGCCCGCGCCCTGGACGCCCTGCCCCCGCGCGGCTGACGCACGGCGTCGCGCCGCGAGTCTTCCGCCCGTCGCGCGCGCGTCGTATCAAGCCCGACCCGCGAGCGGCGGGACCGGCGCGGCCTCCCCCATCGCGCGCCGGACAAGGGAGCGGCATGATCGGGCTGGTGATCGTCACCCACGGACGCCTCGCGGAGGAGTTCGTCCAGGCGATGGAGCATGTGGTCGGGCCGCAGAAGGCGCTGCGCGCCGTCTGCATCGGCCCGGACGACGACATGGAGCGTCGTCGCGGCGATATCGTGGCCGCTTCGCGCAGCGTCGATGACGGCGCGGGCGTGATCCTGCTCACCGACATGTTCGGCGGCACGCCCTCCAACCTCGCCATCTCGGTGATGGAGGAGACGCGCGCGGAGGTGATCGCGGGGCTGAACCTGCCCATGCTCATCAAGCTCGCGAGCGTCCGCACCCGCGAGCCCCTGCAGGCCTGCGTCGCCGCCGCGCAGGACGCGGGCCGCAAATACATCTCCGTCGCCTCCTACGTGCTCGCCGGCGAGAAGTAGCCCGTGGCGGTTCGGGAGGTGGAGATCGTCAACGAACGCGGCCTGCACGCCCGCGCCTCGGCCAAGTTCGTCAAGTGCGCCGCCCAGTTCGACGCCGAGGTGAAGGTCAGCCGCGACGGCCAGACGGTCGACGCGCAGTCGATCATGGGGCTGATGATGCTGGCGGCGGGACCGGGCTCCACCATCGAAATCTCGGCCGACGGCCCGGACGCCGACGCAGCGGTGGCCGCGCTCGCCGCGCTGGTGGAGGGGCGGTTCGAGGAGGAGCGCTGATCAGATCAGCCTGACCGACACCGGATACCGCGTGAGGACGGCGTCCGCGGTCAGCAGCGTCATATCCTCGGCTAGCGCCTGAGCCACGAGCATGCGGTCGAACGGATCGCGGTGGATGGCGGGCAGAGTTGCGAGCGTCAGCGCATGCTGGCCCTTGACGGGCAGCTCGATGAAGCCGCCTCCGAGCAGCCCATCTCGAAGCTCCTGCGGATCGAGCGCAAAGCCGGGCTTGCCTGCCCCGAACTTGATCGCGACCTCCCAGATGCCGACGACGCTGAACGCGACATCGTTGTCGCGATCGCTGATGAGCGCACGGGTGGCCGCGTCGAGCCGCTTGGCCCCGGCCGCGTCCGAATCGGCCAACCAGATGAGGATGTTCGTATCGAGCAGCAGCCTCATTCGTCGCCGTAGAACATGCCTTCGATCTCGTCCTTGAAGGCCGCCTTGTGGTCGATCATGACCCCGCTTCGGCCCTTCAGGAAGTTCAAGGTTCGGGGAGGCTTGGCGACGTCGGGCTCCAGCGGCACCACCTTCACCAGCGGCTTGCCGGCGCGGGCGATGATGAAGGGCTCGCCCTTCGACGCCCTGTCCACCAGCTTGGAGAGCTGGGTTTTGGCCTGGTGGATGTTGACGGTCTGCATGGCGACCTCCCGGACTTAGTCCGGTGAACTTAGTCCACCCCGCCCGCACTCACAATCGTCGGGCCGCCTCCGGTTGTCCGCCGCCCGGCCGCATCCCGAGGTCGGCGAGGAGCGCGCTGTCGGCGTCCTGTCCCGGCAGCGGGGTGGTGAGGAGGCGCCCGCCCACGAAGATCGAGTTTGCGCCGGCCAGGAAGCATAGCGCCTGCGTCTCGCGGCTCATCGCCTCGCGCCCAGCCGCGATCCGCACCACCGAGCGCGGGCACAGAATGCGCGCCACCGCGACGGTGCGCACGAACTCCAGTGGGTCGAGCGGCGCGCTCTCGCCCAGCGGCGTGCCGGGGATGGGCACCAGCGCGTTCACCGGCAGGCTCTGCGGATGCTCCGGCAGGTTGGCGAGCGCTTGGAGCAGGCCCGCGCGGTGGCCGCGCGTCTCGCCCATGCCGACGATGCCGCCGCAGCACACGCTCATCCCCGCCGCGCGCACGTGCTCCAGCGTCTCCAGCCGGTCGGCGTAGGTGCGGGTGGTGACGATGCGGTCGTAGTCCTCCGGCGCGGTGTCCAGGTTGTGGTTGTAGAAGTCGAGGCCCGCCCGCTTCAGCGAGACCGCCTGCTCGGCCGTCATCATCCCCAGCGTCGCGCAAGTCTCCAGCCCCAGCGCCTTCACGCCGGAGATCATCGCCTCCAGCTTGGGCAGGTCACGGTCCTTCAGCTCCCGCCACGCGGCGCCCATGCAGAAGCGGTCGGCGCCGTTCGCCTTGGCGCGGGCCGCGGTCTCCACCACCGCTTCGACCTCCATCAGCCGGGTCGCCTTCAGCCCGGTGTCGAACCTGGCGGACTGGCTGCAGTAGCCGCAGTCCTCCGCGCAGCCGCCGGTCTTGATCGAAAGGAGCTGGCTGAGCTGGATCTCGGCCGGGTCGAATGCCTCGCGGTGCACGGCGGCGGCGCGGAACACGAGCTCGGTGAACGGCAGCTCGAACAAGGCCTCGACCTCGCCCCGCGTCCAGTCGTGGCGCAGGCTCGACACGGGTGAAGGGCGAGCGTCCATCAGTTGGTGCTCGTCTTGGGGCCCTCATAGGCGGCGGGCGCCAGAGCCTCGTCCTCGTCGTGCCCGTCGTGATCGGCGGCGACAAAGCGACGGTCGCAGTAGCCGCACTCCACGAAGCCCGCCGCGCCCATCTCCATGTAGACGCGCGGATGGCCCAGCGCGCCCCCGCCCCCGTCGCACCACACCCGGTGGCTGTCGACCACGATCACCTCCGGCGGCTCGATCGCGGACGGGGCGGACGGTGAAGCGGCGTAGGTCGGCGACGAGCTCATGGCGGTCGGTCCGGCTTGGCTTGGGATGGGGTCGCGCCTACCTAAGCGCACCCTCCGCGACGGTCAAACGACCGGCGGAGCACAAGGATTCCCGATGAGCCTTCCCGACTTCGCGATCGAGGCCAAGGGCGTGGTCAAGACCTACGCCGCCACCAAGACCGGCCCCGCCAAGACCGCCCTGCGCGGCGTCGACCTCGCCATCCCCCGCGGTTCGATGTTCGGCCTCCTGGGGCCCAACGGAGCCGGGAAGTCGACCTTCATCAACATACTGGCCGGCTTGGTGAACAAGACCGAGGGCCAGGTCTCCATCTGGGACCTCGACATCGACACGCACCCGCGCAGCGCCCGCGCCGCCATCGGCGTCGTGCCGCAGGAGCTGGCGGCCGACGTCTTCTTCACCCCGCGCGAGAGCATGGAGGTGCAGGCGGGCATGTACGGCGTGCCCAAGGCCGAGCGCCGCACGATGGAGATCCTCTCCGCCCTGGGCCTGGGGGACAAGGCCGACGCTTATGTGCGCCAGCTCTCGGGCGGCATGAAGCGCCGTCTGATGGTGGCCAAGGCCATGGTCCACGCGCCCCCCGTGCTGATCCTGGACGAGCCCACCGCGGGCGTCGACGTGGAGCTGCGCCGCCAACTCTGGGCCTATGTGCAGGAGCTGAACGCCGCGGGCGTCACCATCGTGCTCACCACCCACTACCTGGAGGAGGCGCAGGCGCTGTGCGACCGCATCGCCATCGTCAACCACGGCCGCGTCGTCACCAACGAGCCCACCCGCGACCTCCTGCGCCGCCTCGACACCCGCGCCGTAGTGATCACCCCCCAGAGCCCCCAGGATCGGGAAGCAAAGCACAGCATATAAAGTTGATTCATGAAGTATTCTACAGGGTAGATTGGCAAATCTGCAGATCACTTAGAGGTGTGATCAGCAAGCTGGTAAAACTATCCCGCCATCTGGGAAAGAGATCC
>CAZZZR010000205.1:0-4939 GCA_964658605.1 uncultured Caulobacter sp.
CTCCTGCGCGCGCTCGCCTACCTCGAGGCGGCCGTAGACTTCCCCGATGAGGACCTGCCGGAGGCGGTGGCGGACCGCGCCCGGCCGGAACTGGCGGCCCTGCGGGACGACCTCGCCCGCGCGGCCGCCGACCGACGAGGCGAGCGCCTTCGCGACGGCCTGCGCATCGCGCTCGTCGGTGCGCCGAATGCGGGCAAGTCCAGCCTGCTCAACGCCCTGGCCGGGCGCGACGTTGCGATCGTGTCGCCCACGCCTGGAACCACGCGGGACATCGTGGAGGTGCAGCTGGAGCTTGCGGGGGTTCCCGTCCGGCTCGCGGACACGGCGGGGTTGAGGGACGCCGCGGACGACGTCGAGGCGGAAGGCGTCCGACGCGCCGTCGCCTGGGCGGAAGAGGCCGATTTGCGCCTCTGGGTGGTCGATCCCGGGTCGCCGTGTCCCTCGCCGCCGCCCTGGCTGGAGCGTGGCGATCTGATCGTCGCGACCAAAGCCGACCTTCAGGCTGATACTCAAGCCCCCGATTGTTTCACGTGGAACATGATCAAGACATCCGCGGTAACAGGCGATGGCGTAGACGGGTTGATGGACGCCCTTGAACGATGGGCTGCCGAGCTGACCGCGGGCGCCGCTCCGTCTATCGTGACCCGCGAACGGCACAGAGCTTGTCTGCAAGCGGCAGTGGCGCATCTCGACCGGGCGGTGTATGCGCAGGCCCCATCCGTCGAACTTCTGGCCGAGGATGCGAGGCTGGCGGCGCGGGAGCTGGAGCGGCTGACCGGCCGGATCGACGCCGACGCCGTGCTGGGTGAGATTTTCGGCGCCTTCTGCATCGGCAAGTAGTGTTCCACGTGAAACATCGGCATCGGCCGCACAGGGTCATGCCAAATCGGAGTTGAGGGTGTGACCGGGTCCGGCTTCGACGTCATCGTGGTCGGCGGAGGACATGCCGGAGTCGAAGCCGCAGCCGCGGCGGCGCGGGCGGGCGCCTCCACGCTGCTCGTCACCCACAAGCACGCGACCATCGGGGAGATGTCGTGCAACCCGGCCATCGGCGGGCTCGGCAAGGGCCATCTCGTGCGGGAGGTGGATGCGCTCGGCGGACTGATGGGTCAGGTGGCTGACGCCGCAGGAATCCAGTTCCGGTTGCTCAACCGTTCAAAGGGACCCGCCGTGCGGGGTCCGCGGGCGCAGATGGATCGCAGGCTCTACCGCGAAGTCATGCAGGCGAGGCTGGCGGGTGTCGGGCACCTGACGATCCGCGAGGCGGCGGTGGAGGATCTGGTCCTCGACAGCGGCCGCGTCGCAGGGGTTTTGACGGGCGACGGAGAGGGGATCGGGGGGAAGGCGGTGGTGCTCACAACGGGCACCTTCCTGAAAGGCGTCATCCACCGCGGAGCCGAGCGCATCCCGGCGGGTCGGATCGGAGACGCGCCAGCTATCGGTCTGTCCGACCGCCTCTACGCCAGCGGCTTGGCGATGGGGCGGCTGAAGACGGGCACCCCCGCGAGGCTCGACGGGCGGACCATCGCCTGGGACCGGGTGGAGATGCAGCCGGGCGACGACGCGCCGCAACCCTTCTCCTTTCTGACATCCACCATCAGCACGCGGCAGGTCGCGTGCGGCGTGACGTGGACGAACGCCGACACGCATCGGATCATCGCCGAGAACCTGGGCGAGTCGGCGGTCTACGGCGGTCGCGCCACCGGCGTCGGACCGCGCTACTGCCCCTCGATCGAGGACAAGGTCGTCCGTTTCGCCGACAAGTCGGCGCACCAGGTCTTCCTGGAGCCGGAGGGGCTCGACGACCCGTCGGTCTATCCGAACGGCGTCTCCACCTCTGTGGAGCCGGCGACCCAGCTCGCTTTCCTGCGGACCATCGTGGGGCTGGAGGCGGTGGAGGTGCTGCGCTACGGCTACGCCATCGAATACGACTACGTCGACCCGCGGGAGCTTGGGCCGACCTACGAGCTGAAGCGCCTGCCCGGCCTCTACCTCGCCGGCCAGATCAACGGCACCACGGGCTACGAGGAGGCCGCCGCCCAGGGGCTGATGGCGGGGCTGAACGCCGCGCGGGGGGCTGCGGGGCTCGATGGCGTCGTGGTGGCCCGCGATCAGGGCTACATCGGCGTGATGACCGACGACCTCGTCACCCGCGGCGTCACCGAGCCCTACCGCATGTTCACCAGCCGCGCCGAGTTCCGGCTGTCGCTGCGCTCCGACAACGCCGACCAGCGGCTGACGCCGCTGGGGATGGCGTGGGGGATCATGGGCGGCGAGCGGGCGGCGCGCTTCACCGCCAAGGTTCGGTCCCTGGACGCCGCCCGCGCCCGCGCCCGGACCATGACGCTGACGCCCGCCGAGGCTCACCGGCAGGGGCTGGAGGTCAAGGCCGACGGGCAGCGTCGCGACCTCACCGGGCTCCTCGCCTACCCGGGCGTCGACCTCGACCGGCTGACGGCGATCTGGCCGGAGATCGCCACGTGGGACGCCGAGGTGCGGGAGCAGGTGGAGATCGACGCGCTCTACGCCGGCTACATGGATCGCCAGGCCGCCGACGTCGCCGCCTTCCGCCGCGACGAGGACCTGACGCTGCCCGCTGATCTCGACTACGCGACCGTCGGCGGCCTGTCGGCCGAGGTGCGCACCAAGCTCGCGGCCATCCGACCGGCTACGCTGGGCCAGGCGGGGCGGATCGAGGGCGTGACGCCCGGCGCGCTCACCGCGCTCTTGGCGCACGCGCGGCGGAAGGCCGCGTGAGCGGAGGGGAGGGGCCCGAAGCGCTCGCCGCCTTGGGTCTCGACCTTGCCCGCGCCACCCTGGACGACCTGCACGCCTACCGCGACCTCCTGTCCACGTGGAACGGGCGCATGAACCTTGTAGGCCCATCGGCCATGGCGCAGTTCTGGACGAGGCATGTGGCGGACAGCGCCCAACTCCTGGCGCTCGCGCCGGGCGCCACGACCTTCGCTGACCTGGGGACCGGGGCGGGACTTCCCGGGGTGGTGCTCGCCATCCTGCTGAAAGGGCGCGCGGGGGCTCAGGTCCATCTTGTCGAGAGCCTGGCCAAGCGCTGCGCCTTCCTCCGCGAGGTGGTCTCCACGCTCGCGATCCCCGCCGTCGTCCGCCACGTCCGGGCCGAGGACCTGAAGCCCGCCCCCGCCGTCGAGGTCGTCACCGCCCGCGCGGTCGCGCCCCTGGAGAAGCTGCTGGGCTATGCGCGGCCGATGCTGAGGCCCGGCGTGCGCGGGCTCTTCCTGAAAGGGCGCGGTGCCGAGGCGGAGGTCGCGGCCGCCCGCCACGCCTGGGACTTCACCGCCGTGCTCCATCCCAGCCGCACCGACCCGGACGCCCGAGTCGTGGAGATCGCCCGTTTGCAGCGAGGCGGGACCGCCCGTGGCTGAGGTCCCGCCGGTCCGCCCGCTCCGCGTCCTGGCCATCGCCAACCAGAAGGGCGGGGTGGGCAAGACCACGACCGCGATCAACCTCGCCACCGCGCTCGCCGCAGTCGGCGAGCGGGTGCTGCTGATCGACATCGACGCGCAAGGCAACGCTTCCACGGGCCTGGGCGTGCCTCGCGCCGACCGCAAGACCACCATCTACGACGTGGTGGTGGGACAGGAGCCGCTGGCGTCGGCCATCGTCCCCACGGCCGTGCCGCACCTCGACCTCGCGCCGTCCGATCCCGACCTCTCGGGCGCCGAGCTGGAGCTGGGGCAGGTGGCGCGGCGCAGCTACCGCCTGCGCGACGCCATAGCCGGCCTGGCGGGCTCGGGCCGCGCCTACAGCTATGTGCTGATCGACTGTCCCCCGTCGCTGAACGTCCTGACGGTCAACGCGATGACGGCCGCGGACGCCGTGCTGGCGCCCCTGCAGTGCGAGTTCTTCGCACTCGAAGGCCTGTCGCAGCTTATGCGCACGATCGAGCTGGTGCGCGGCAGCCTAAATCCGAAGCTGGAGCTGCAAGGGCTCGTGCTCACCATGTACGACCGGAGGAACAGCCTGTCCGACCAGGTGGCGGCCGACGTGCGGGCGCACTTCGGCGACAAGGTCTACGACACGGTGATCCCGCGGAACGTGCGTGTGTCCGAGGCGCCGAGCTTCGGCAAGCCCGCGCTCATCTACGATATCCGCTGCTCCGGCAGTCAGGCGTATATGAAGCTGGCGTCCGAGCTGATCGGACGCGAGCGGCGGCGACGCGCGCAGGCGCGCGAACCGGCCTAGGAGACGGCAGGCGAATGGCGGACGCGTCGAGACGAGGACTGGGCCGTGGGCTGGCGGCCCTGCTGGGCGACGCCGACCCCGTGGCGGACGTCTCGATGTCCGACGCGCCGCGCCGCGGCGCCGCGCCCGACCGCGAGGCGCCCGTCGAGCTCCTGCGCCGCAACCCCGACCAGCCCCGCCGCAGCTTCGACGAGACCGAGATCGAGGAGCTGGCCGCCTCCATCCGCGACAAGGGCGTGCTGCAGCCGATCCTCGTGCGGCCCGCGCCCGGCGCGCCCGGCGAGTGGCAGATCGTGGCGGGGGAACGCCGCTGGCGCGCGGCCCAGCGCGCAGGTCTGCACACCGTCCCGATCCTGGTCCGCGAGCTCAGCGACAGCGACGTGCTGGAGATCGGCATCGTCGAGAACGTGCAGCGCGCCGACCTCAACCCGATCGAGGAGGCGGCGGGCTACAAGGCCTTGATGGACCGCTTCGGCCGCACCCAGGCCGAGGTGGCGCAGGTCGTCGGCAAGAGCCGCAGCCACGTCGCCAACGCCCTGAGACTGCTCGAACTCCCGGGCGGCGTGCTGGAGCACGTCACCGCTGGAAGGCTCTCCAGCGGCCATGCCCGCGCGATCGCCGCCGCCCCCGACCCCGGTCGTCTGGCGGAGACGATCGTCGCCCGGGGCCTGTCGGTCCGGCAGGCGGAGGCCATGGCCCGGACCGCCAACGACCGCCC
>CAZZZR010000206.1:0-2128 GCA_964658605.1 uncultured Caulobacter sp.
AGGATGTTCACCGCGCGGCGATAGCCGGCGAGCAGGTTCGCGCCGTCCTCGGTGGACAGGAAGGCGGACAGCGCCTCGACCTTGTCCACGATCCGCACGAGGTCGTCGTCCACGGCATCACCGCCGCCAACTCTTTGTCCAAACAAGCTGGTGGCAGCCCGAAAATATGAAGATGGAGCAACTTCTTGCAGCGAAACTGCTAAGCGGTCGAGTAGAAAATCTCGGACCTGCGCGAAAGCAGTCACCACCTCCAAAAGGAAATCAAAATCCACCCCCTTAGGAGCCTTGGGCTGCCTTGCGATCATTTCTTTCGCCAAGGCGACGACAAGGTCTTCGGAAATTCCTCGGGGAATAGCTCCTGTGAGAGCCTGGAGTTCGGCATTGAAGGTGCGAGATTTCGCCTGACCTTGCAGCCTCCAAAGGTTAAGGTGGACCATATGAGCCCATGAAATCCGAGCGCGCGCTTGGACAGTTGAGCGAATTATACCTAATGCCGCCCGCCGCAGAGCATACGGGTCTCTACTCCCCGTCGGCTTCTCGTCGATGGCGAAGAAGCCCACCAGGGTGTCGAGCTTGTCGGCCAGGGCCACGGCCACCGTCACCGGCGCGGTGGGCACGGCGTCGCTCGGGCCCACCGGCTTGTAGTGGTCGCGCACGGCGTCGGCGACCTCGGCCGGATAGCCGGCGGCGCGGGCGTAATACCCGCCCATCACCCCCTGCAGCTCGGGAAACTCGCCCACCATGGCGCTGGCGAGGTCGGCCTTGGCGAGGCGGGCGGCGGTTTCCGCGAGGTCGGGGTCGGCGCCCACCGCCGGGGCGATCTCCCGCGCCAGCGCCGCGATCCGCTCCACCCGCTCGGCCATCGTGCCCAGCTTGGCGTGGAAGGTCACGCCCTTCAGCTTCTCCAGCCAGCCCTCGATGGCGCCCGGCTTGGTGTCCTCGTCCCAGAAGAAGCGCGCGTCGCTGAGGCGGGCGGACAGCACCTTGGCGTTCCCCCGCGCGATCTCCGCCCCGCCGTCCGACGCCTCGATGTTGGCGACCACCACGAAGCGGGGCGCGAGCTTGCCGCTCGTGGGATCGCGCACGGCGAAATACTTCTGGTGGGTGCGCATGGAGGTGCGGATCACCTCCGGCGGCAGGTCGAGGAAGGCCGCGTCCATCACGCCGAGCAGGGGGACGGGGTGCTCCACCAGCCCCGCCACCTCGTCCGCCAGCCCCTCGTCGGGCACGAGCTCCAGCCCCTGCGCGGCGCAGACCGCCTGGGCGCGCTCCAGGATCGTGGCGCGGCGCTCGGCGGCGTCGAGAGTGACGAACTGGCGGGCGAGCTGTTCGCGGTACTGGGTGAAGCCGCCCACCTCGATCGGCTCGCCCGCGTGCGTGCCCATGAAGCGGTGGCCGCGGGTGGTGCGCCCGGCGATCAGTCCGGCGGCGTCGAACGGCACGATCTGGCCGTCGAACAGGAACAGGATCGACTTGAGCGGCCGCACCCAACGGAAGCTCGACGTGCCGCTGCGCATCGACTTGGGCCACGGAAACGCGGCCATGACCTCGTGCACGATCTCGGCCGCGATCTGCGGCGTCGGGCGGCCGGGCCGGGCGATGGAGGCGAACAGCACCCCGTCGCGCTCGATGAGCTGTTCGCGGGCGAGGCCGGTGGAACGCAGGAACCCCTGCAGCGCCTGCTCCGGCGCGCTGACGCGCGGTCCCTTGCGCTCCTCGATGCGGTCCGCCTGCGCGTGAGGAAGGCCGTCGACGACCAGCGTCAGTCGCCGCGGCGTGACGAAGGTCTTCAGGCTGTCGTAGCCGAGCTCCTGCGCCTTGAACCGCTCCGCCGTCATGCTGGCGAGATCGCGCGCGGCCTGAGCCTGCATGCGCGCAGGGATCTCTTCGGACAGCAGTTCGAGGAGGAGCTGGGGCATCAGGACCGCTCCATCGCGACCTGCGCCTCGGCGACGCTCTTCACGAGGTCGCGGATTCGCCCGATGTAGCTGGCGCGTTCCGCCACCGCGATCGCGCCCCTCGCGTCCATCAGGTTGAACAGGTGGCTGGCCTTCAGCGCGCGGTCGTAGGCGGGGAGCACCAGCGGCTGGCCCTGGGGCCCGCGGTGGCCCAGGATGCGCGGCACGTC